>JADLHR010000498.1 GCA_020848665.1 Anaerolineae bacterium | reverse complement strand
GCACCGCGAGAAGTGATGACCGATCCTGATCCGGCCCGCAGCACGCTCCCAAACCCGCTCGACAGCGGGGCGCTGCCCGCGCTCTCTGAGCGCCAGGAAGCGATCCTCTCGCTGATCGTGCGTGAGTATATCCGCCAGGCCCAGCCGGTCGCCTCGAAGACGCTGGCTGATGCGTTCGAGCTGGGCATCAGCAGCGCCACGATCCGCAATGAGATGGCGGTGCTGGAGGAGCACGCGCTGATCTACGCGCCGCACACCTCGGCCGGACGCGTGCCAACGCAGAAAGGCTATCGCTATTTCGTCCAGCGCCTGCTGAACGACGCCGACCTGCCGCCTGCCGACCGGCGACGGATCGCGCAGGCCTTCCGCGAGGTGCCGCTCAATCTCGAGGAATGGATGCGCATGGCGGCGATGGTCCTGGCGCGGACGGCGCAGGCTCCGGCGGTGGTCACCTCGCCGCGCGCGCTAGAACACCGTTTCAAGCACCTGGAACTGATCAATACGCAGGGCCGCCTGGTGCTGATGGTGCTGGTGCTGGATGGCGGCAGCGTCCACCAGCAGCTTCTGACGCTGGCTGAGCCGGTCCCGCAGCGTGTGCTGTCGCAGACCGCGCAGATCATGAACCTCGCCTGCGCGCACCGCACCGCCGAGGCTGTCCGCGCCATCACACGCAAGGAATCGACCGAGTTGGCGCGCGACATTGGCGAGCTGGTGGCGGACGCGATGCTCCAGGCCGACCAGCACGGCCCGCGCGACGTCTACCGCTACGGCCTGAGCGAGAGCCTGACCTCGTTCACCGACGACGAGGCGCAGCAGGCGGTTCGCATCCTCGAAGAGCAGTCGTTGCTGAACGGCATCCTGCAAGAGGCGCTGACGGGCGGCGAATCGGAGATTCGCGTGGTCGTCGCCGGGGAAGGCCGCTGGGAGGCGCTCAGTCACCTCAGCATGGTGCTGGGGCGCTATGGCACGCCGCAGGCGTATGGCGCGCTTGGCCTGCTGGGGCCGACGCGGATGCGCTATGGGCGCGCGGTCAGCGCCGTCCGCTATGTCGCCGGGCTGATGTCCGGCCTGCTCGATAACGTCTATGGTGAGCCAAAGGACTCCTGACCTCCGCGCCCGGCAAATTCTCCGCTTTCTACGCAATTTCCTGCGTTTTGCTAACGAATTTCTATTGAACGTTCGCTACACTACAGTCGCTGCGCACATGCGCAGAGGCATCATGACGCAAAGGCGGAGGTAAGTCTCAGTGAGCAGTGAGGAATATCGCGCCAACGACGACCTGAACGAAGAACTCCGTCCCGAGGCCGAAGACGTGGCCGAGGCGGCGCTGGTCGACGCAGAAGCAGCCGAGGGACAGCCCGCTGAGGCAAACCTGGAGGAGGACATCTCGTTGAATCTGAAACTGGAACGCGCCGAAGCGCAGGCCGAGGACTATCTCGAAAGCTTGCAACGCGAGCGCGCCTCCTTCCAGAATTATAAGAAACGGATCGAGGCAGAGCGCGGCGCGCAGGCCGAGCGGATTCGCGGTGATGTGCTGCTCAGGCTGCTGCCGGTCTTGGACGATTTTTACCGCGCGACCGACGCCGTGCCGGACGATCAGCGCAACGGCTGGTACGAAGGCGTTTTGCTGATCCAGCGCAAACTGGAGCGCTTCCTGGAAGAGCAGGGCGTGAGCGAGATTCAGGCGCTTGGCGAGCGGTTCGACCCGAATTTTCACGAGGCGGTGGGCGTCGATACGGACAGCGACGCCGCGCCTGAGACGATCACGGAAGTCTTGCAGCGCGGTTACCGTCAGAAGGACCGCGTCCTGCGGCCCGCGCTGGTGCGCGTCGCCCCGTAAGGCCGCCGCGCAGGGCGTGATCTCAATCCGACCTTGATCACTGACGTTGGAACACTGAACTGCGGCGGGGCCGCAAACCTACGCAATCTAACTGAAACCTAGAGGTGAACAATGGCGAAAATTGTCGGTATCGACCTGGGGACTACCAACTCGGCCGTCGCAGTGGTGGAAGGCGGCGAGCCGACCGTGATCCCATCGGCTGAAGGCGGGCGGCTCGTTCCGTCTGTCGTGGCGATCAGCAAGCAGGGAGAGCGCCTGGTGGGGCAGTTGGCTCGGCGCCAGGCTGTGATGAACCCTGAGAACACGATTTTTTCGGTCAAGCGCTTCATGGGGCGCAAATACGAGGACCCCGAAGTGCAGAAGGCGCTCAGCAGCATACCCTACAAGGTCAGCGCGGGGTCCAACGGCGACGTGCGCGTGCATATGGGCGGCAAGGAGTACAGCCCGCCGGAAATCTCGGCTATGATCCTCCAGAAGATGAAGGCCGACGCCGAGGCGTATCTGGGCGAAGAAGTCACGCAGGCCGTCATCACCGTGCCGGCGTACTTCAACGACAGCCAGCGCCAGGCAACCAAAGACGCCGGGCGTATCGCCGGGCTGGACGTGCTGCGAATCATTAACGAGCCGACGGCTTCGTCGCTGGCCTATGGCATTGACAAAAAGAACGACGAGACTATTGCCGTCTATGACCTGGGCGGCGGGACGTTCGACATCTCGATCCTCGACGTGAGCGAAGGGCTGATCGAGGTGCGCTCGACCAATGGCGACACGTTCCTGGGCGGCGACGACTTCGATGAGCGGATCATCGACTGGCTGGCGACCGAATTCAAGAAGGAGCAGGGCATCGACCTGCGCAGCGACCGCCAGGCGCTCCAGCGGCTGAAGGAAGCCGCCGAGAACGCCAAGAAGGAACTCTCGACTACGATGCAGGCCGAGATTAACCTGCCGTTCATCACGGCGGACGCCAGCGGCCCCAAGCACCTGAACATGACGCTGTCCCGCGCCAAGCTCGAAGACCTGGTCGCAGACCTGGTCCAGCGGTCGATTGAGCCATGCCGCCGCGCGCTGGAGGATGCCAACCTCAAGTCGAGCGCGATCAACGAAGTGCTGCTGGTCGGGGGCATGACCCGGATGCCCGCCGTGCAGGATGCGGTCAAGAAGTTCTTCGGCAAGGAGCCGAACAAGAGCGTGAACCCGGACGAGGTGGTCGCGGTGGGCGCGGCGATCCAGGCGGGCGTGCTCGGCGGCGAGGTCAAGGAAGTGCTGCTGCTCGACGTGACGCCGCTGACGCTCTCGATCGAGACGCTGGGCGGCGTGGCGACGCCGATTATTGAGCGCAACACGACCATCCCGACCAAGAAGAGCCAGATCTTCAGCACCGCGTCCGATAACCAGACGCAGGTTGAGATCCACGTCGTCCAGGGCGAGCGCCCGATGGCAGCAGACAACAAGACGCTCGGCAAGTTCATCCTGGATGGGATTCCGCCTGCGCCGCGCGGTGTGCCGCAGGTCGAAGTGACTTTCGACACCGACGCCAATGGTATCCTGAACGTGTCCGCCAAGGACAAGGCGACCGGCCGCGAGCAGAAGATTACCATCACGGCCAGCAGCGGTCTGTCCGAG
Organism: Anaerolineae bacterium; assembly: GCA_020848665.1. Taxonomy (GTDB): domain Bacteria; phylum Chloroflexota; class Anaerolineae; order Aggregatilineales; family Aggregatilineaceae; genus DYGX01. Next base: position 420 of record JADLHR010000498.1, on the reverse strand, counting down.
AGTGAGATTAACCGGATGGTTCGAGACGCCGAGCAGCACGCCTCTGAGGACCAGAAGCGCCGCGAGCAGGTCGAGCTGCGCAACCGCGCCGACAGCACAATTTTCTCGGCGGAGAAGGCCCTGCGTGATTTCGGCGACAAGGTGCCGGAAGAGACGCGCAAGGATGTCGAGAGCAAGATCGAAGACGTGCGCCAGGCGATGGAAGGGTCCGACAACGACCGGCTTGGGCGCGCGACCGAAACGCTGGCGCTGGCGATCCAGCAGATCGGCGCCAGTATGTACGAGAGCGGCCCGGCGGCGGGCAGTGGCTCGGATGGCACCGGGGCAGGCCCCGGCGCAGGCGAGCCGACTGACGAAGACGTCATTGAAGGCGACTTCACCGAGTCGTAAGAGAAATAGCACTGCGACGGCGTGTCGCGG
>JADLHR010000497.1 GCA_020848665.1 Anaerolineae bacterium | reverse complement strand
CGGGCCGCCCCGCCGTAGCGCGCGCCCTGCTCGAGCGGGTGATCGCGCGCGATCCCAATCACGAACAGGCCTGGCTGTGGAAAGCGACCGTCGCCGAGACGCCCGAAGAACGGCGCGCCTGCCTGCGTCGCGTGCTGGTCATCAACCCGGAGAACTTGCAGGCCGGGCAGGCGCTGGAACAACTCCAGCGGCAAGCCCCGCCCGCTGCTCGCCGCCCGCCGCCCGCTATCCGGCAAGAACGCGCGCTGCTGCTGGCGAGCGCCGCCCCGCCCCGCCGCAGGCGGCTGATTCTGCCGCTGGTATTGATGGTGATCGCGATCGGACTGATGGTCGCGGGGGCCGGGCTGCTAATCAGCGCCCAACGCGACACACCGGCGACTCCGACTTCAGGCCGGACGCGCGAGCCTGACGAGGCGCGTACCGCGACGATGCAGGCCCTGCTCGCACCTGCCGAAGCGCGGACCGCCACGCCGACCGCCGAGATCCGCACCTTGCCGGGACGCCGCGATCGGCTGCCTGCGACCTGGACGCCAACCGCCACCTGGACCGTCTCGCCCGCGCTCACGCCGACCGGCCCGATCGCTACGCCGGACGGACAGACGCGCCACATCCCCGCGAGTGAGGCGTGCGCCCGCTGTCTGATTGTTGATCTTGAGGGAGTGTAGGTGATGACCGACTCTGAAATGCCCCCCAGCGTAGAAGAGCTTCTCCGGCAGGGAATCGAAGCCGCGCACGCTGGTGATCGCGCCACGGCCCGCGCCTTGCTGGAGCAGGCAGTCGCGCGCGACGAGAACAACGAGCGCGCCTGGTTCTGGCTGGCTGCCGCCGCCGAGACGGTCGAGCAGAAGCGCGCCTGCCTGGAACGGGTCATCGCGATTAATCCGCTGAACGACCGCGCCCAGCGCCTGCTGGAGCAGCTTGGAAGTCAGGGCGTCCCGGCAGCCAGCCCGCTGCCTGCCGCTGTCGAGCAGGCTGAAACCGGGCCGCGCACGCTCAATCGGACGCTGATCATCGGTGTGCTGGCAGTATTGGGGCTGGCGATCGTGGTCGCGCTGCTGCTGAACCAGGGCGGCGAGCCATCCCCGGATCCAACGTCTCCGCCCCCGCCGGAGATGGGGGGCGTCGAAGCCGCGCCGCCCACCTCGACCGTTGGGGAACAGGCCGGTGAGCAGCCCGCGCCCGTCGAGACGAGCACGCCATCCGGCCCGACGCGCACGCCGGTTCCGACCTGGACGCCAGCTCCCAGCGCCACGATCGCGCTCAGCGGCCCAGTGACTCCGCTTGCCCCACCCCCGACCGGCCTGAGCGGGCAGATCGCGCTGCGCTCCGGCCTGGTGCTGGGCGACGAGCGCCTGCAGCCTATCGTGCTGATGTCTCCGGATGGCAGCCAGTCGCGCACCGTCTCAGAAGGCGGCGAGCGTGGCACAGCCCCGGCCCTGTCACCCGGCGCAGGCTATCTGGCGTATGTCGAGGTCACCAGCACGCGCGAGCAGTTGATCAAAGTGCTGTCGCTGAACCGCCCCAGCGCACCCTGGTTCTGGGGCGGCACACCGCGCCTCGACCGTCAGGATATGCCCGCCTGGTCGCCCGATGGCAACTGGATCGCCTTCACCGCCAGCAGCTTCGCTGACCAGTTGCCCGACCTTTACCGCGTGACCGGGTTCGCCTCCGGAGAGCCGAGCCTGGATCGGCTGACCCAGGACAACGCCATCGAGAGCTGGCCGTCGTTTTCGCCGGACGGCAGGCAGATCGTCTACGCGGTCGATCTCTCGCCCAGCGGCGGCACGACCGAGCTGCGCATCATGGAGATCGCGACGCGCCAGGTCCGCAACCTGACCGGCAACGGCGCGGCGCTGATCGAATCGTCGCCGGACTGGTCGCCTGTCCCGGAGCGCCCTTACATCGTCTTCCAGGGGCAGCAAGCCGGATCGACCCAGAGCGATCTGTACTGGGTGCCCGCCGATGGCAGCGCGCCGCCGGAAAAACTGTTCGAATCGGAAGCGTCCGAGATCCACCCGCGCTTCTCGCCGGATGGCCGCTTCATCCTGTTCTCGTCGGACCGGGCCGGCAACTGGGACGTGTTCATTTACGAGATCGCGTCCGGCGAGATCTTTCAGGTGACCACCGCAAACACAGTCGAGATCGCGACCGACTGGGCGCCGTAGCGGGCGGCAGGTTTGCCGCGCGTTGTTCGAGAGCCGGGCACAGGTCCGGCTTTTCGTTTATACTAGAGCGTAGGACTCAGGTACTACAACGCTGCTCCGGGGTGGGAGCGCGCAGCATGGCGAGAGGCGGTTTGAGTTGCTCGACACCTCGAAGGAATTTCTGGCGTGTTTCAAGGCTGGAAAACAAGCCGCCCGGCAGGGTGACCACGAACAGGCCCACCGGTTGTTCCGGCAGGCAATCGAGATCGACCCGTATCATGAACAGGTGTGGCTGTGGCTCGCCAGCGTAGTCAAGGACGACGCCGATCGCCGCGTGTGTTTTGAGAACGTCCTGGAAATCAACCCCTCGAACCCTATGGCGCGCCGCCAGTTAATGCTCCTGGAGGAGCAGGCCAGCGTCGCGGCCCTGGCGCCCGAACCGCCACGCGCACGAAATCGCCGGTGGCGCTGGCCGCTGCGTCTGTTTGCGACGCTGCTGGGCATCGCGGCAGGCGTGGGCGGCGCCATCGCGCTCGGCCTGATCTGAGGCTGCACAGTCGCCATTCTTCGCTCGTTCTGCCACAATCTTAGCAAGACCATTGTTTTCGCAGAAGCGAGAGACAGCAACGCATGAAGTCACGGGTGCGCTTAGGGCAGGTCTGGGGCATCCCCATCGGGCTGCATACCAGCTGGTTTATCATCTTCTTGCTCCTCACCTTTTCATTGGCAGTCGGCTACTTCCCGCAGGAGTACGAAGACCTGTCTCCGGCGCTCGCCTGGCTGCTCGGCGGCGTCACCAGCGTGCTGTTTTTCGGCTCTGTGCTGGCGCATGAACTGTCGCACGCCTGGGTCGCGCTGCGCAATGGGATTCCGGTGCGGTCGATCACGCTGTTCATTTTCGGCGGCGTCGCGCAGATCGAGAGCGAGCCGCACACGCCCGGCGCCGAGTTCCGCATCGCGATCGCCGGCCCGATCATGAGCCTGGCGCTGGCGGGGGTCTTTTTCGCGCTCTACCAGATCGACCAGCCGGTCGCTGCGCTTGCTGCGCCGAGCATCTACCTGGCGCGCATCAACTTCCTGCTGGGGCTGTTCAATATGATCCCTGGCTTTCCGCTGGACGGGGGGCGTGTGCTGCGTGCGATTGTGTGGAAGCTGACAGGCAGCATGCGGCGCGCAACGCGGATCGCCGCCAGCGTCGGGCAGGTAGTGGCGTTCGGATTCATGGCCTGGGGCGCGCTGAT
>JADLHR010000496.1 GCA_020848665.1 Anaerolineae bacterium | reverse complement strand
TAGGTGAAGGTGAAAAGAGGCTCTTGACTCTGTGTCCGATTTCATCCTATACTTGAACAAACGATTTACGTATAACGATTGTACATCACAATGACCGCTAAACGTATCACTATTGCCGATGTTGCCCGCGCTGCCGGGGTTTCGCCCGGAACTGTGTCGCGCGTCCTCAACCAGCGTGAAGGCGCCGTGAGGATCAGCGAGGCCACCCGCCAACTGGTGCTCGATACCGCCGAGCGGCTGGGTTACAGCCCGAATCCCTTTGCCTCGGCGCTCCGCACGCAGCGGACCGGTGTGATCGGAGCGATTGTCCGGGATGCCGGCGATCCGTTCCTGAGCATGCTGCTGCGCGAGATTCAGCGGGCGGCGCGCACGCGGGGTATTCATGTGCTGTTCGGGCACGCCGAATATGACCTGGATGTCGTCGGGCGACATATCGCGTTTATGCACAGCCACCTCTTTGATGGGCTGCTCTTGCTGGGCGATATCCCCGGCGACCAGGCGATTATTAACGAGCTGGTCCGCGCGCAGACGCCCTTTGTCGCAGTCGCCAGAGGGCAGCAGTCCTCGCTGCCGCTGGTCAATATCGACGAAAAGGCCGGGGTCGAGCTGGCGCTGGATTATCTCTACGCCCTGGGCCACCGGCGGATTGCGTTCATCGGCAATATGGAACATGGCGGAATCGGAGAGCGGTTTTCGTTTTTCGCAGACCACCTCAACACTCTGGGGCTGTCGGAGCCTGAGCACTACATCCAGCAGTGCGCCAACAGCCGCAGCGCCGCGCTGGACTGTGCGCAATCCTTGCTGAGCCTGCCGGAGCCGCCGACCGCGATCTTCTGCGCAACTGATACCGCCGCGCTGGGCGTCGTCTCCGGCGTGCAGCGCGCGGGCTGGCAGGTTCCAGAGGACGTGTCTGTGATCGGGTTCGACGATGTCGAAGACGCCGCCGATACTTTCCCCGCGCTGACTACCATCCGCCAGCCGGTCGGGGAGATGGCCGCGCAGGCGGTGAATCTTCTGCTAAACCTCGTCGAAAAAAAAGGGGTTGAGAAAGGCCAGGCCCGAAAAATCATCCAGCCAGCCCTTGTCATACGAGACTCGTGTGCTTCACCCCGTCCTCAAATATAGACAAGAAGGAGAGGAAACCGGCGCAAACGACACCCAGCTTTTGTCTTCTCGTGAAACGCTGCGCGTTCGCTAATCTCGCAGAGGAGAACCCAATGAAAAAGCTTTTGACCTACATTCTGCTGACCCTGCTCGTTGCCGTCCCGATCTTTAGCCAATTCGCCAGGCCCGCCGCAGCTCAGGACGAGAAGCGGATCGAGATCATGAGTCCCTGGGGCGGCGAAGAAGAACAGGCGCTGCTGAAGGTCCTGGCAGCCTTCGAAGCGCAAAGCGGCATCAAAGTTGATCACACCGGGACGCGTGACGTGGCGTCCGTTATCGCCCGCGCCGAAGCAGGTAACCCGCCTGACTTCTACATCAGCCCCCTGCCTGCTGTTGTCTGGGAATTTGCGCGCGATGGCTACCTGGTTCCGCTCGACTCCTTCCTGGACATGGCGGCGGTCGAAGCTGCTTTCGCCCCCGACTGGCTGGGCCTGGGGTCGTACGAGGGCCACCTGTACGGTATCTGGGGCGAAGTAGCGCCTAAGAGCCTGGTCTGGTACGACGCGGAGCTGTTCGCCGACAAGGGCTATGCCATCCCCGCGAACTGGGACGAGATGCTCGCGCTGGCTGATCAGATCGCGGCGGACGGCCTGACCCCCTGGTCGATCGCACAGGAAAGCGGCGACGCCACCGGTTGGGTCGGCACGGACTGGATTGAAGACATCATGCTGCGCACGGCTGGCCCCGAAGTCTACGATCAGTGGGTGAACCACGAGATCCCCTGGACCGATCCGCGCGTCAAGCGCGCGTGGGAGATTTTCGGCGAGATCGCGCTGGATCAGGATCAGGTCTTTGGCGGAATGGAAGGGCAGTTGAGCGTCTTCTTTGGCGATGGCGCTGACGCGCTCTACACCGATCCGCCGAACGCCGCGCTGCACCGGATGGCGCTGTTTATCTACGGGTTTGTCCAGCAGCATTTCCCCGGCATTGAGCCGCTGACCCAGGCCAATTTCTTCATCCTGCCGCCCATCGATGCCGAGTTCGGCACCCCGGTCCTGTCGTCCGGCTCGCAGCTTGTGATGTTTAACGATACGCCCGAAGCGCGTGAGTTCATGCAGTTCTGGGCCAGCGCCGAGGCGCAGTCGCTGATTGTCACGAGCTTCAGCCGATTGTCGGCCAGCACGGCTGTGCCGCTCGAAGTCTACACCGATCCGATCCTGCAGAAAGCTGCCGAGGCGCAGGCCGCTGCCACCACGATCCGTTTCGACGGCTCGGACCTGATGCCGTCAGCCATCGGTGCGGGCGCGTTCTGGACAGGCGTGGTTGATTACGTCTCCGGCGCTGACCTCGACTCCGTCCTGGAGATGATCGAAGAAGCAGCCGTCGACGCGTACAGCGAGTAAGCCGTCCAACAGCAACGGAGCGCAGCTTGCTTCCACGTGTTGGGAGCAGGCTGCCTCACCCGACGGAGCAGAGGTTGAGAACCCGACGCCTCACCCCATGGTTCTATATTTTGCCGGCCAGCGTTCTGATCGCGTTCTTTTTGCTGTATCCGACGCTGCGGACCTTCTATCTCAGCTTCTTTGACAAACGCTCCATCGAGTACGTCGGGCTGGAAAATTATTCTTTTCTGCTGACCTCGGCGACGACCCGGGTTGCGATTCGGAATAACCTGCTCTGGATGGTGGTCTTCCCGCTGACAACGATTTCTCTTGGTCTTGTGCTGGCGGTGCTGGCTGATAAAGTCGCTTATGAGCGGGTTGTCAAGTCGATTATTTTTATGCCGATGGCGATTTCGTTTGTCGGGGCGGGCGTGGTCTGGAAGTTCGTCTATGCATATCGCGCCACCGAGGTAGCGCAGACCGGGCTGCTGAACGCGATTGTCGTGGCGCTCGGCGGCGAACCCGTCGGCTGGCTTCTTCAGCGCCCCTGGCTGAACAACCTCTGCCTGGTCGTGATCGGCGTCTGGATCTGGACGGGCTTCTGCATGACCGCCTTCTCGGCCGCGTACAAAAACATCCCCGTCGAGATTATTGAAGCGGCCCGAATGGACGGCGCGACTGAGTGGCAGTTGTTCTGGCGGATCACTGTCCCGGCGCTCAAAGCGACCATCAGCGTGATGACCGTGACGATGATGGTCTTCGCGCTGAAAGTCTTCGACATCATCTATGTCACCACCAATGGCCTGTACGACACCGAAGTGATGGCGAATCGAATGTACAAAGAGATGTTTCTCTATCGCAGCAAAGGCCGCGCCAGCGCAATTGCGATTTTCCTCCTGGTGACATCCGTAATCATTATGAGTTCCAATGTGCTGCGACAGCGCGCCAACCGGGAGCAGCCATGAAGCAGTCGGGCTTTCGTCCGGGCCGGTTGTTGCTGCACGTGTTCCTGATTGGTATCGCCTGTGTCTGGCTGATCCCGACCCTCGGCGTTCTGATCACCTCGTTCCGTACGTCTTTTGATGTGGCGCACACCGGCTGGTGGACGGTCTTCAAAGACCCGCTCAACCAGCATTTTACCCTCGACAGCTATCGAACCGTGATCGAAAAGCGGAGCATGGACCGTGCGTTCATCAACAGCTTCCTGATCACCGTGCCCGCGACGCTCATCCCGCTGACGATTGCCTCGTTCGCGGCGATGGCGTTTGCCTGGATGCGTTTTCCCTTCCGGCTGGCGCTGTTTGGGTTTATCGTCGCGCTGGTATCGGTTCCGCTGCAAGCGACTGTAATTCCGATCCTGACGGCGTACAACCGGCTGAACCTGACGGGGACTATTCCTGGCGTATGGTTGGTTCATACCGGCTATGGCCTGCCGCTCATTATCTATTTTCTGCACAGCTTCTTTAAGGACCTGCCGCGCGAATTATTTGACTCAGCGGCTATTGACGGAGCCTCGTCAACGCAGATTCTGCGGCGGATCGTGCTGCCGCTGTCGGTTCCGGCGCTCGCGTCGATTGGAATATTCCAGTTTTTGTGGGTCTGGAACGACCTGTTTGTGGCGCTGATTTACCTCGGCGGCGCGCCGAAGGTAACGCCGCTCACGGTTTCACTAAGCAACCTGGTCGGATCACGCGGGGAGGGCTGGGAGCTGCTCACCGCCGCCGCTTTTGTCTCGTCTTCGGTCCCGTTGGTAGTCTTTCTGACGCTCCAACGTTATTTCGTGCGCGGTATGCTGGCCGGTTCGATCAAAGCCTAGAGGAGAAAAATGGCGACACCTGTCCGTGACTTTACCAGTTCGGGAAAGAAAATTCGTCTGGGCCGTATTCTGAACCCGCAGGATGGCCGCGCTGCCGTCGTGGCCGTCGATCATGGGTTACAGGTCGGGTGCATTCCCGGCGTGGAGGAGCCAGGGCGCACACTCGAAACGCTGGCCGAGGCGGGCGCAGACGCGTTTCTCGTCGGCCCTGGCGTGGCCGAAGCCTATGCCAGCGTCTTCTGTGGACGAGGCGCACCCGGCCTGATTCTGCGTCTGGACTGGTCTAACCGCTGGCGCGAGCCGCACGCGCTGGGGTTTGAGGAAGGTCGCACCCGGCTGATTCGCTCGGTCGAGCACGCGGCGCGGCTGGGCGCGGACGCCGCGCTGGTCTACATGTTCCTGGGATATAGTGATCCCGCGCCCGAAGCGGATCAGGTCGAGGCGGTGGCGCGGGTGGTCGAAGCCTGCGACGCGGCCGGGATCGGCTGCATCATCGAGCCGATGGCGCGCGGAAAGCAGGCGGACCACGATATTTATCGTGCGGAGTACGTCGCGCTCGGCGTGCGGATCGCCTGTGAGCTAGGCGCCGACCTGCTGAAAACCGACTACACGGGAGACGCCGCCAGCTTCCGCCAGGTGACGCACGCTTCGTTCCGGCCCATCCTGATCGCGGGCGGTCCTAAAACGACGACACCAACCGGGCCGTTCGAGATGGTGCGCGGCGCGCTCGACGCCGGAGCCAGCGGGATGTTCATCGGTCGCAACGTGTTTCAGATGCCGGAGCCAGCGGTCACGATGCGCCTGCTGTCCCGGATGATCCATGAGGATTTGAGCGTCGAAGAAGCAGCGGGCCTGCTAGAAGGCTGAGCATGGACCGCGAAGGGGCTGTCGTTGCCGGCCTGATCTGTCTCGATATCATCCCCTCTCTGGCGCGCGGGGAGGACAGAGCCGTTCTACAGCCCGGCCACACGATGGAAGTGGGGCCAATCGCCTTCTATGCCGGTGGAGCGGTTGCCAACACTGGGCGCGCGCTCCACCGCCTCGGAATCTCGACGCAGTTGATCGCCAGGGTGGGCGATGACGCGGTGGGGGATACCATCCGCGCGCTGATCGGGCAGGAAGCTGCCGCCTTAGCCGAGGGACTGATGGTCGTGCCGGGGGAACCCAGCCCGTGCACCGTCGTCCTCAGCGCCTCAGGCAGCGATCGGTCGTTCATCACCCACCCCGGCACCAATCACACGTTCGGCCCGGAGCACGTTCCTGACGACGCACTCCGGGTGGCCCGCCTGTTCCATTTTGGTTATCCCCCCTATATGCGGCGCATGTACGACGACGAAGGGTGCGCGCTGGCGGAACTGCTGCGGCGAGCCAGGCAGCGCGGCGCTGTCGTGTCGCTCGATCTGGCCTATCCCGATCCGGCTGGGAGAAGCGGACAGGCGGACTGGCGTCGCATCCTGGCTCGCGCTCTGCCCTATGTCAATCTCTTTCTTCCTAGCGCGGACGAGTTGCTGTTCATGCTGCGCCGCGAGATCGCGCCCGCCGAGGCGATTTCCGTGGCGACAGTGTCCGCGCTGGCGGATGAATGCCTGGAAATGGGCGCGGGCCTGGTGGCGCTGAAAGTGGGCGGCCGGGGCCTTTACGTGCGCTCCGGCGGGAGCGTTTCCGACGCGCCAAGCCAGCCCGGATGGTCCCATCGGGAGCTGTGGGCGCCCTGTTTCCGGCCCCTGGTCTTGATCGGCGCCACCGGCGCGGGAGATACTACTATCGCGGGCTTTCTGGCCGCCTTCCTGCGCGGCCTTGCGCTGGAAGAAGCGATGACGATGGCCGTCGCGGTTGGCGCGTGCTGTGTCGAAGCGGCCGACGCTCTTAGCGGGATTCGTTCCTGGGACGAAACTCGTGCTCGTGTCCGGGCCGGGTGGCCGCGCAGCCGTTGGGCGCTCGATCAGACCGGCTGGCGTTGGGATGAAGAACGCGCGCTATGGATCGGCCCGCGCGACCTGGCTGAACCACCAGAGAGGCATTCTTAAGGAGTCTTCGTGACGACATCTGAGCAAGTTATCGGCGCAGCTTTTCTGCGCCAGACACCCTCCGGCGCGTTGTTCCGCGCCACCACCGAAGGCGGACTTCAGGCCACTATCGCCATAGAGTTCGTCTTTGACGACACGGTTCGTTTCCGCATGTTTCAGGAAGACACGCAGCCGCTTTTTCCGCTTGTCCAACTGCCTGCCGCGCTGCCTTGTCCCACGCTCGAACAGGGTGATGGCGTTGTGTATCTCTCGGCTGGCGATCTGCGATGCACCGTTCATCTGTCGCCGTTCCAGTGGTCGATCCACGACGCAGGCGGGCGCGCTTTCTGGGCAGAGCAGCGCAACGATACCAATGTGCGCGGCGGGTCCAACGTTCCGGCGCTGAGCTATCTGCTCGACGAGGGGAATATTGCCGGGGTGGCGGACAGCTTCGCGCTCGAACCGGACGACCGCGTCTACGGCTTTGGCGAAAAATTCTTCGCGCACGACAAGCGGGGGCACACGATCTCGACCTGGAATCTGGACGCTTATGGTGTTGAGACAGAACGCGCGTACAAGAACATCCCGTTTTTTCTGTGCGACCAGGGGTATGGCGTCCTCGTCAACAGCACGGCGCGGATGCGCCACGCGGTGGGCGACCCTGACTACAGCCGCGCCTCATACGTGCTGATGGTCGAAGACCGGACGCTCGATTACTTCGTGATCCGGGGGCCGTCGTTCAAGCACATTCTGCGACGCTACGCTGACCTGACCGGCTACGCCCCGGTCCCGCCCCAATGGGCCTTCGGCTTGTGGATGTCCCGCTGTTACTTCCACAACCGCGCGCTTGCCGAAGAAGTCGCGCAGCAGCTCCGCACGCTGGATATTCCCTGCGATGTGCTGGTCTTTGACGGCTATTGGGTTCGAGACGCCCACCAATGCGATCTGCTGTGGGATGAAGAGCGTTTTCCCAACCCCCGCGAGATGCTGTCCGGCCTGAAGGCGCAGGGTTTCAAAAGCTGCGTCTGGGAAGGCCCGTTCGTCCCGTCTGGGACGGCGATGTTCGACGAGGCGCAGCAAGCCGGGTTCCTGCTGAAAAACCCGCAGGGCGAAGACTATCTGATCAACACCGGCCTGGTGATGGCCTCCCACAACCAGGAAGGCTTTCAGGGGCAGGAAACCGCTGGTTCATTCGACGGCCTGCCGCCCGCGCCGCCCGCCGGGCTGCCCGACTTCACGAATCCGGACGCCATGCGCTGGATTCAAGAGAAGCACGAGGCGCTTATGGAGCTGGGCGTCGATGTGTTCAAGACGGACTTCGGTGAGCAGGTCCCCGACGACGCAGTTTCTGCTTATTCAGGGATCACTGGAATCGAACTCCATAACCTGTATTCGGTGCTGTACAACCGCGCCGTTTTCGAGGTCACGCGCGCCAGAAATAAGCAGGGGCTGGTCTGGGCGCGATCCGGCTACACTGGCTCGCAGCAGTACCCTGTCCACTGGGGCGGCGATCCGCAGACTTCCTATTCGAGCATGGCGGGCACGCTGCGCGGCGGGCTGAGCCTGGCGCTGTCGGGCATTCCCTTCTGGGGACACGATATCGGCGGGTTTTTCGGCAGCAGGCCGACACCCCGGCTGTACATTCGCTGGGCGGAGTTCGGGCTGCTCAGCCCGCTGGCGCGCTGTCACGGGACAACGCCGCGCGAGCCATGGGCCTATGGCGACGACGCGGTCGCCATCTTCCGGAAGTATGCCCGGCTGCGCTACCAACTGATTCCCTACCTCTATTCCTACGCGCACGAAGCGAGCCAGACAGGGCTGCCGCTGATGCGCCCGCTGCTGCTCGAATTCCAGTGCGACCCGGCGGCGCATGCGGTCGATTCGCAGTTTACGCTCGGCGAATGGCTGATGGTCGCGCCGGTTCTGACCGAGCGAGACGAGCGCGTGATCTACCTGCCCGCCGGAAAATGGCTCGACTACTGGACTGCAGAAGTCTGTCAGGGGCCGCTGTATCTTGACTACGAGGCGCCGCTGGACCGCCTGCCCTTGTTCCTGCGCGAAGGAGCGGTTGTGCCGCTTGGCCCAGTCCTGAGCTACATTGGCGAGAAAAAGGTGGACCGGCTCGACGTGCTGATCTTCCCCGCAGAAAGCAGCCGCTTTACCTTGAAGGACGACGACGAAGACGTTCAAATCCGCTGCGACGCGACACAGCAGGGGTGGGAGATCGCCACCGGACAAACCACCAAGACTCTGCGGTTCCGGCTTGTTGGCGTAGGGTGTCCCGCGCGCATAACCGCGAACGGAACAGAAATACCGCGCCTGGAACAGAACGAGGCGGGGCAGATCGGCTGGACGTTCACGCCTGCTGAGGGCGTAACAATCACCTGTCCGCCGCCGTATATGCTGACGGTGGAGCGGTAAGCTGGATGCTTTGTGACATTCCGGTTCCTTTCAGGAGACACGATAATGAAACAGGACGTGACCTTTGGGCTGATTGTCGGCAATCGGAATTTCTTCCCCGCCGCGTTGTGCGAGACAGGACGGGCAACGCTGCTTAAAGTCCTGGAGGAGGAGGGGTTTAACGCGATTGCGCTCGGTTCTCAGGAGACCCCCTATGGGAGCGTCGAGAATTTGCAGGACGCGCACAAGTGCGCCGATTTGTTCCACGAGCACGCGCGCGCAATTGACGGTGTCATCGTGACGCTGCCGAATTTCGGGGACGAGCGATCGATTGCGAATACCCTGCGCCTGTCTGGGCTGGATGTGCCGGTGCTGGTTCACGCGTTTCCGGACAGCGTGGGCAAGATGGCGGTGACGAACCGGCGCGATAGCTTCTGCGGCAAAATGTCGGTGTGCAACAATCTTAACCAGTATGGGATTCCGTTCACGCTCACAACGCTCCACACCGTCGATCCCGAAAGTGAGAGCTTTCGCTGCGATCTGCGCCGCTTCGCCGCGACCTGCCGGGTGGTGAAGGGGCTGCGCCAGGCTCGTTTTGGTATGCTGGGCGCGCGCCCAGTGGCGTTCAACACCGTCCGGTTCAGCGAAAAGCTGTTGGAGAAGGCTGGGATATCGGTCGAGACGCTTGATCTCTCCGAGGCGTTGGGCCGGGTCGCCGCGCTGCCGGATAACGATCCGCGTGTCCCGGCGAAAATGCAGGCGATCCGCGACTACGGCGTTGTGACCGAGATTCCGGCGGTGTCGCTGCTGAAGCTCGCCAAGCTGGGCGTTGTCATGGACGAGTGGATTCGCGTCAACGAATACGACGCCACCGCCGTTCAGTGCTGGAACAGCCTGCAAGAGAATTTTGGGGTTGTGCCGTGCGCGCTGATGAGTATTCTGAGCGAAAATCTGATGCCCTCAGCCTGCGAGACGGATATTGTCGGCGCGGTGGGGATGCACGCGCTCGCCCTGGCATCCGGGAAACCGAGCGCCCTGGTCGATTGGAACAACAACTACGAGGATGATCCCGACAAGGGGATCGTTTTCCACTGCTCAAACCTGCCGCGCAGCGTCTTCATTGGCGACCGGCCAGCCGTCACCTTCCACGGCACGATTGAGAACAGCATGGGCAAGGAAGTAAGCTGGGGCGCTATCTTTGGCCGCATGAAAGCCGAGCCGTTCACCTATCTGCGCATCACCACCGATGACTTCGATGGGAAGATCAAAGCCTATCTGGGCGAGGGGCAGTTCACGGATGATCCGGTGGATACCTTTGGCGGCTATGGCGTGGTCAGGGTGCCCGGTTTTCAAAACCTGCTGCACTATATCTGCAAGCGCAACTACGAGCATCATGTCGC
>JADLHR010000495.1 GCA_020848665.1 Anaerolineae bacterium | reverse complement strand
GGCAGGCTGACAATCGTCGCGGCGGCAGCCATGACCGGCACGTCGGCGGCGTAGCGCCCGCGCAGCAGCGCCAGCCCAACCGGCAGCGTTCGCAGGTCGCCAGTGACCATCACCAGCACCAGGAAAAACTCGTTCCAGGTCCACATGAACAGCAGCACAACCAGCGAGAGCAGCGCCGGGCGCGAGAGCGGAAACAACACGCGCCACAGCACTTGCCACGTGTTACAGCCGTCCACCACAGCGGCATCGACCAGCTCGCGCGGCATGCCTTTGAAGTGAGCGCGCATCCAGAACGTGCCGAACGCGAAACTGAGCGCGACCTGCGGCAGAATCAGCGACCAGTAGGTATTGCGCAAGCCCAGACGGCCCATGATCTGCCAGAGCGGGATGATCACCGCCTCGCTGGGGACCATCAGCCCCAGCGTGATGACCAGCAGCAGGACGTTGTCGCCCCAGAAGCGGATCATGCCGAAGGCGTATCCAGACATGGTCGAGAGCAGCGAGGCGATGACCACGACCGGGACCACGACGATCACGCTGCTGCGGAAATAGCGGCTGAACTGCGCGCCCTCCCATGCGTTGACATAATTTCGCCAGTTCCAGGTTTCCGGCAGGGCGAAAGGGCCTTCGCGCAGCTCCGGGATAGTTTTGAACGAGGTCAGGAAAATGCCAATAAACGGCATGATCGCCGCCAGCAGAAAAACAGTCAGCAAGGCGTAGGTCAACGTGGTGCGCGCGCGGCGCTGGTAATAGGCTCGGTCGTGCATCAGGCGGCCTGTCCTTCGTCCCTGCGCGCTTGCAGGCGGATCACGAGCGCCGAAACGCTCACGATGATGACCGACAGCACCAGCGCCATCGCGGAGGCGTACCCCGCGCGGTTGCGCTGGAACGCTTGCTGGTAGATCAGAATACTGGTGACGATCGTCTCCTTGCCAGGGCCGCCGCTGCGTGTCAGCACGAAGACCAGGTCGAACGCGCGCAAGGCCGCGATAAAGGTCAGCACGAAGGCGACCAGAATCTGCTGGCTGAGGCCGGGCAGCGTGACATAACGAAACTCCTGCCAGGCGTTCGCCCCGGCCACGCGCGCCGCGTCGTAGAGGTCCTCGTTAATCGACTGCGCGCCCGCGATGAACAGCACCATGCACAGCCCGTACTGCACCCACGTCCCGACGCTGCCAACCGCGTAGCGCGCGTAGGTGAAATCGCCGAGCCAGGGCCGCACCCAGCTTTCCAGCCCGATCAGAATCAGGAACTCGTTGATCGGTCCGTCGTAGGCGAACAGCCAGCGCCAGATGATGCCGATCACGACCGAACTCATAACCTGCGGGATGAACAGCCCGGAGCGGAAGATCGCCATTCCGCGCAGCCGCCCGCGCGTCATCAGCGAGGTCAGGAACAGGGCGAGCATGATCGGCAGGATGCTGAAGAAGATGACGAAGAAGGCATTGTGTTGCAGCGCCAGCCAGAAATCGTCGTCGCGCCACAGCTCGCGATAGTTATCGAAGCCGATGAAGACTGGCTCGCTGAAACCGGTCCAGTTGTACAGGCTGTAGCGCGCGGTGCTGAGGATCGGCCACAGCACGAACAGGGCATAGATCATCAGGCCGGGCAGAATGAACAGATAAGCGTGGTAGGGGCGGATGTAAGGCGGATTATCGAAGCGCGCCCTCAGAAGTGTTTTCTTCATGTGCTCGATTGCCCTGGTGCAAAATGTGTCGTTTATCTTACCGCGAGCGACTTCCTTGCGCCTGAAGAAAGGGGGCTGGCCGGTTGGCAAGCCCCCTGGTCGCTCGGTAAGGCGCGCTGCGCGCTACTGAGCAGTGTAATCCGCTTCGACGTTCTGGACGAATTCCTCCGGGGTCACCTGGCCCGCCATCAACTCCTGAATGTCGGCGGCGATATCGGGCATCGTCCAGTCCAGGTAATGTCCGACGGCGTCCTGGGTGCTGATCGTGTTCCAGGCGTTGACGACATCCGCCGTCAACGATCCTTCGGTCAGCAGGGCCGGATCAACGGCGGCTGCCGGTAGGAAGCCGTTTTCAAACAGCAGCTCGGCGGCGCGCGGGCCAGTCACCAGATCGATGTAGGCGGCGGCCAGATCGGGATGCTCGCTCGTGGCGCGGATGCCGTAGGCCAGGCCGACGCCGCCGATTGAGTAGGGCGGCGCGTCCGGCAGAGCCGACGGCACGAGGAAGAAACCGATTCCCTCTTCGCCCAGATCCGCCGTGATGCTGCCGGTCATCCATGACCCGGTGATCCACATCGAGCCTTCGTGGTTGAGGAACGCGCTGAAGGTCTGGTTGTCGTAGTCCATGCCTTCGAAGCCCGGCGAGAAGTACCCGGCGCCGATCCACTCGACCATCTTCTGCGCGGCCTTCAGGTTGGCCTCGGTGTCGAACGTGCCACCCTCGCGGCGATAGATGAAATCGTCGATCTCTTGCGGGGTCGCGTAGGCGTGCTCGATCGCGCCCCAGGTGTGGATCGCCGGCCAGCCGTCCAGGCTGCCGAAGACGATCGGGGTCTTGCCCGCGTCCTTGAGCGCCTTGACCACCGCTTCGAACTCGTCGAAGGTCGTTGGGATGCTCAGGCCCAGGTCGGCGAAGTCATCTTCCCAATAGTAGACGCCGACGACTTCCGCCGTAGTCGAAACGCCGTAGAGGTTGCCTTCGCCGAAGGTCTTGCCGTCTTCGGTGAAGCGGTTGCGAGCGTGCAGGCCCTCCGCATAGCGCTCACCCCAGCCGTACTGCTCGGCGTAGCTGTCCAGCGGGAGCAGCAGCCCGGCCTCGACCAGCGCGCCCATGCCGGTGTACCCCTGGTTGATCATGGCGACATCCGGGCCAGAAGCCTCAGAGAGGGCCAGCGGCAGAATGGAGGTCAGGTCCGAGGTGTCATACGCTTCCCGCTGGATCGTGACGCCGGGGTGGGCCTCCTCGAATTCGGCGTTGAGCTGCTCGATCATGGCCTGCTCGGCGTCACGCGTCCAGTTGTCCCAGACGACAAGGGTGACTTCCTCCTGGGCGCCGGCCGGCGCCAGGGCCGCCAGCAGGACGGCCACGAGCGCAAGCGTAATGAGATTGCGTGCGTTTTTCATCAAGACGACTCCTCGCTGTAAATAGAATGACACACATTCACGCGATGAATGCGCTACCTGTATTGTAGCGCGAAGGCGGAAGCCTCGCCTCAACCAGGCGAGGCCCCGCTTGATAGCCCTTGGCGGCCTGGCCGATCTACTCGGCCAGCGTCAGATGCCCCCACAGGCGCGGCAGGCCCTGGATTGAATCCCAGGCGCTCCACGCCGTGCGCGCTTCATTGCAGTTCTCACCGAGCGCGGCGTCGGCCTTGTCGCAGTCGTAGATCAGGATGTTGAAACCGATCGTGTCGCCCGCAGCAACCTCGCCCGGTACGGCGTTCCAGGGGATCGCCACTTCAAGCGCGTAGCCCTGGTCGGTCCGGCTGGACGCCACCTGCATATCCGGCGCGGTCACGCTGATCACGCCCTGATTGGCGTCGGCGTCGCGCTCGGCCTGGACGTTCCCCTCGGTGTCGAAGGGGAAGATGCCAGTCTTGAAGGTGGTCAGCGTGTTTTCGCTGACGCCTGCTCCGGCCGGGTCAACCGTGATCTCAACCGAGTCGCTGCGCCAGTGGCCCTTCACGTCGTTCGGCGCAATGTTCGACACGACGGTGTCGTCCACCACATCGACCGCGACGTACAGGAACTGGTCGTCATAGGCGACGCTGAACGAGCCGGTCAGGTCGGCCTCGTCGGTCGTCTCGCCTTCCCAGATGTTGGTGTGTGGGATCGCGTAGCTTTCCAGACCGGCGTACTCGCTCAGGTCGCCATCGATCGCCGGTGCGGTCGCCATCGCCGGGGCGGTGATCGACGGGACAACCTGGACGACGCCCACATCTGTCAGATCGTAGTCGTCATAGGTCGCGTTGACGGTCACGTCAAACTGGCCCTGCGCCATATCGGCAGGAACGGTCGCCATGAAGTCCGCTGTTACCGTCTCGCCCGCCGGGACCGTCACGGTCTGCTCTGGCGTGTCGAGCGTGATGTCCGGCGAGGACAGCGAGAGGCTGACGGTCACGTCATGGTCCGCGTCTGAGCGGTTGTTCAGCATGACCGGGATCGCGTCTGTCTCGCCCGCACCGACTGCGATCTCGGCAGGCACCAGGCGGATCAGGTGCTGGACGTTGTTGCGCTGCGTCCACTCGCGGAAGATCTGCACCGCTTCAATCGGCTTTAGCTCGACCGCAACCGGCGGTGTGACCTGAACCAGCGTCCGACCGCTGGCGTAGCTTGGCGCGCCATCGGGGTCAGATGCGTCGAAGCGCCCCGTCAGGGTCTGCATCTCGGTGACGTTAGCATCCGCCGGGACGCTTACCGTGAAGGTCTGGCTGGCAGAGCCGCCGACCGGAACATCCACCGGCGCCGACGCTTCGCTGACGGTCCAGCCTTCAGGCGCGCTCAGGCTGAGCGATACGCCCGACAGGTCAATGTCGCTGTTGTTGCGCAGCTCTATGTCAAGCGTCATCTCGGCGCCCTGGCTGACGTAGAAGGTCGATGGCGTCAGCTCTAGCTCGATGCCCGCCGGAGCGTGATCGACGCCGGTCTTGATGCCTTCGAGCAGGCTGCTCTCGGCTTCCGGCATCGGCAGGATGGAGGCGGCCAGCGTGAAGGATTCGGGATTAAGGCGCCAGCCAGAAGGCGGCAGCGTCGCGCTGAACCCCTGGCTGCGATACTGGCCCAGCGCCACGCTGACCAGCTCGGCATAGGTCGCAAAACGGGATGGTGAGAACTCGTTGGTCGGGATGGTGATGCTCGGCGACAGGCCAGCGGCGCCGTAAGCCAGCGCGTAGTACAGCTTCTTAGGCTGCCACGGCTCGATAAACTCTTCTTCAAGCTGCTCCGGGAATGCCGCAGGATCGCCGGCGAGGAAAAACGCCTCGGTCGCCAGCTTGGCGGCGTACTGGTGATGCCCGTGCCCACGCGGCGACGGGTTCATCGTGATCATGACTTCGGGCTTCAGCACGCGCACATAGCGCACCAGCTTCCCAAGCGGATCTTCATAGCCCCAGGCCAGCTCGGTCGCGGTCGCGCTGGTGGTGTACGCCCAGTCGATCTCGTCGAGATGGTAAAGCTGGTCGATGCCGAGCATCCCCAGCGACTGGCGCTCCTCGTAGTCGCGCAGGATGCCGAGTGACGGGCCTAGCTCGCGCCCGATGGCGTTGCCACCGCCTTCGCCGCGCGTCGCGGTAATCACCGCCGCGCGTGCGCCGCCATCCAGTACATAGCGCGTTAGCGTCGCCATCGCCGTAGACTCGTCGTCCGGGTGCGCGCCGACGAACAGCAGATCTACTTTCACAGCGTCCGCCGAAGTTGCGGTTTTGGGTACAGGCTGGTCGCCCTGAGCAAAAGCAAGCGGTGTAGC
This sequence comes from Anaerolineae bacterium, assembly GCA_020848665.1. Classification (GTDB taxonomy): domain Bacteria; phylum Chloroflexota; class Anaerolineae; order Aggregatilineales; family Aggregatilineaceae; genus DYGX01. The sequence goes on along the minus strand of JADLHR010000495.1, from coordinate 322 downwards.
AACGAGAAAGGTAGCGACAAGCAGAATGCTCAGTACAATGCGTGGCAAGTATTTCATTTCTTGCAGCTCCTGTGCCAGAACTCACTACAGCCAGCGTCGTCGAGTGCGAAATGACTTCCAGCCGCAACAGTCTGATCTAAAGCGCGATAATAGCCTCCTTATCAATAACAAACTGCCTGACGGTCGTATACGAGCAGGATCACTACGCAGGTAAAGAAAACTTCGCTCGAAGGCCCCACCTGCGAACTATTTGAGATTATAGATTCGTTAGGACTGATGTGACGACACAAATCGTGGCGAGCGGGCAGGCGAAGACATAAAT
>JADLHR010000494.1 GCA_020848665.1 Anaerolineae bacterium | reverse complement strand
GGCGAACCGTGCCGCTGCCGCGCAGCAGACGCATCCCGTTGACGATCACCACCAGCACTGATAACTCGTGGATGAACATCCCGCCTGCCATGTGGACCCGGCCCAGCAGCACGCCCGCCAGCAGCGCGGTCACGGTCAGCAGGGCGATCGCGACGTTCTGATGGATGTTGCGCAGCGTCGCCTTCGACAGCTCGATTGCTTCCGGAATCTTGTTCAGGTCGTCAGCCATCAGCGCGATGTCGGCGGTTTCGAGCGCCACGTCCGTCCCGGCTGCGCCCATCGCGATCCCGATGTTGGCGGCGGCCAGCGCAGGCGCGTCGTTGACGCCGTCGCCGACCATCGCCACCACATGCCCTTCGCGCTGCAAACTGCGGATGCGTTCCAGCTTATCTTCGGGCAGCAGCCCGGCCCCGATTTCGTCAATCCCGACGGCGCGCCCAATCGCCTGCGCGGTGCGCGGGTCGTCGCCGGTCAGCATCACGATCCGCTTCAGCCCGGCCCGCCGCAGCCTCGCCACGACCTGCGGTGCGGACTCGCGCGCCACGTCCGCGATACCGAGCACGCCTAGCGCCTCGTCGTCGAGCGCGACCAGCACGGCGGTCTTGCCGCTCGATTTGAGCGCGGCGAGCTGCGCCTCGGCGGCGGCGCTCACCGGGATGCCAAGCTGCTCCATCAGCGCGCTGGCGCCGACCGCCACACGCCGCCCCTGGTAGGCCGCGATAATGCCGCGTCCGGGCAGGTTCTCGAAGGTGTCGAAGTGCGGAACCTCGCCCCATTCGCGCGCTTCCGCCACGACTGGCGCGGCCAGCGGGTGCTCGGACCCGGCCTCGGCGATGGCGGCCCAGCGCAGCACTTCGCGCTGTTCCGGAGTCAGAGAACCGGACGCTGGAGGAGCGTCCGCGCCCGGCGCGAGCGCGACGATGTCCGTCAGGTGCGGCTCGCCGCGCGTCAGCGTGCCGGTCTTATCAAGCGCCAGCGCCGTGATCTTGGCGGCATTTTCCAGGTATTCACCCCCCTTGATCAGAATACCGCGCTTGGCAGCCTGCCCGATGCCCGCCACAACCGACACCGGCGTCGAGATGACCAGCGCGCCGGGGCAGCCGATAACCAGCAGGGTCAGCGCCAGCTCGATGTCGCGGCTGATGGCGTAGGCGACCGCGCTCAGGAGAATAATAAAGGGGGTGTACCAGCGTGCGAACCGCTCGATAAAACGCTGCGTCGGGGCGCGTTCCTCCTGCGCTTCTTCCACACGGCGCACGATGCGCGCCAGCGTCGTGTCCGCGCCGACGCCCGTCGCGCGCACCTGGAGCACGCCGTTCTGGCTGACCGTCCCGGCGAAAACCCGGTCGCCCTCGCTCTTATCGACCGGCAGCGATTCACCAGTGATCGCGCTCTCGTTGATCGCAGCGCGCCCGATCACCACTTCGCCATCGACCGGGACCTTTGCGCCTGGCTTGACCAGCACGATCTCGTCCGGCGCGACCTCGTGGGGCATCACTTCAACCTGCTGGCCGTCGCGCAGCACAATCGCGCTGGTCGGCGCCAGTTCCAGCAGTTCCTGCAAGGCGCGGCGCGTGCGGCTCATCGTCCGCGCTTCGAGATAGGCGCCGAGCATAAACAGGAACGTGACTGCCGCCGCTTCCCAGTACTCGCCGATTGCCAGCGCGCCGGCGGTCGCAATCGTCACCAGCAGCTCGATACTGACGTGGCGGTTGCGCAGCGCGAAGAACGCGCGCTGGGCGATGTCCCACCCCGCAATGATCGCGGCGGTGAACATCAAGATGTCGCGCAGCGTGTCCAGCGCGAGCAGGTGCCCAGCGATCAGCGCCGCGACGATCAGCGCGCCGCTCGTCAGGGTAATAGCCTGCCGGCGCTGAGCCGGGTTCGCCAACAGGTTTGTGATCATACCGTTCCAGGTCCTTTCCTCGTTCCAAAAACATACAACCCGCTAAGGCGCTCGCGCCGGGTTAGTGCGCGACGCGAGCGCCTTCATCCACCGGCGCGCTAGAAGGGCGCGACCGACGCCTTGTATCCAGCGCGCTGCACGGCTTCGACCAGCTTGTCGGCGCTGGCGGCTTCCGGATTGTGCTCGACTTCGATCCGCCCGGTGTTGAAGAATACTTTGGCGGTCACGACGCCGTCCACCCCGTTGAGCGCTTTCTCGATCTTGGCGACGCACGACGGGCACGAGAGTTCCTGACTGCGCAGAATGGTTTTCATGCTGGCCCTCCTTGATGGGCTGCTGGTTTGCGAACTTGCCCCAAGCATACCTGCCCGGCGCGCTGGATAGTATGATCCAGGTCAATTTAGCGCGGGAATCGTGTTAGAACTGTCAAAGAGATAAAAGATGAAAATGGGGAAGGGCGCGGCTCAACCGGTCTGCTCGGCGCGCGCGGCCAGCCCCTCGCGGTCGGCGATCGCGATCCAGCGGCGACCGCTGCGGATCAGGCTGTCTTTGCGGAACTGGCTGAGCGTGCGGCTGGCGGTCTCGACCGTGATGCCGAGCATGTCGGCCACGTCCTGGCGGCCCAGCGGCATCTGGATCAGCCAGCCTTCGGCGCGCTCCTCACCGGTGCGCTCGGCGAGGCTCAGCAGCAAGGCGGCGACCCGGCTCTCGACCGGAGCGGCGCTCGCCTGGTGCAGCATCTCGTGCGCGGCGCGCAGCCGCCCGGCCACGATCTCCAGCAGCGCCAGGCTGACGGGTGGGTATCGCTCCAGAATAGTCTGAAAATCCCGCGTCGAGATGGTCAGCACGCAGCAGAAGGTGTGCGCCTGGGCCGTATCGGAATGCTGCGCCTCGCCCATCAGTGGCAGGCTGCCAAAGAAGTCGCCGGGCAGCAGCAGGTCCAGTACGCGCTCCTGGCCGCTCAGCGTGTGGCGGATCAGCTTGACCTTGCCCGCCGCCACCACGTAGAGCTGGTCCGCCGCGTCCCCCGCGTAGTAGATCGGCGCGCCCGCCTCGTAGCCATTCTCGCGGAACAGCGGGTTGATCACGGTGATGTCGTCGTGCGACAGCGCGGTAAAAACGGGTAAGCTGTGCAGAATTTGCAGCCGCAGGTCGATAGTGCACATCTGCGGCTCAATCGAGTCCGGCTCCAAGGGGGTCGTGCGGCGATCATCGGTCATCAGGTGTACGTCTTCGGATGCGCAAAGCCTGTTGTGTGGGCGGTTGTTACGCTCGGAGTATACCGCGCCGCCCCCCGCCGTGCACTTGAGCCAGATCAAGCGCCGGGTACCCGCCGATTACCCGTCGTGACGCACCAGGCAGGCGCGTCCTTGCTACAATCGACAGATGAAAGGAGGTGCGCGATGCACTGGCACGAGCTAGGCCGCGTCCGATCCGGGATGGTGGCGCCTGATTTCGCGCTGATTTCCGGCAGCGGCGACATCGTGACGCGCTCGCAGTATCGCCAGCGGAGCCACCTGGCCCTGTTCTTCATCCCTGCCTCCGGCGCGGCCACTGTCGCTCCGGTAGTAGACCTTTTGACCGCGCGCGGCGCGAGCTTCGACGAGGCGTCGGCGCGCGCCTATGCCATTGCCCCGCAACCCGACCCGGCGAACGGATCGCGTCTGCTGCTGGCCGATCCGGGCGACACAGCGCGCGCCGCCTACGCCGATCTGTTCCCCGAAGGCGACGAGCCAGGCCCCGACGAGCCATTCGCGCTGGTGCTCGATCGCTACGGCAAGCCCTGGTACGCCGGGCACGGGGCAATTGATGAGGCGGCGGTGGATGAGGCGCTGACCAAGCTGTGGGCCATGGAATATGACTGCCCGGAGTGAGTGCACCCGGAGTGGCCCGTGTGGTCATAAACGAAGCAGACGACTTCACGTGGAGGAAGCCGGGCGCCGGGGGCCTTGATCGACCTTGCGCCCGGTTCGCTGGCCTGCGCGCAATCTGCGCTACAATTACGAGGCCATCGCTCGCAATAACATTTCTTGTCGCAAGGATCGAACGGTATGCCTGAACTGCCGCTGCGCACGCTGATCGTCGATGACCACAACATGTTCCGGCAGGCGCTGGCGTCGCTGCTTAGGACGCGCCCGGAGATCGTGACGGTGGTCGGCGAGGCCGCCGATAGCTGTGGTGCGCTCAGGCTGGCGCGTGACCTGCGGCCCGATCTGATTCTGCTTGACGTGCTGATGCCGGGCTGCGGCGGGACGGAAACCGCGCGAGACCTGCGCGCGATCCTGCCGGGCGGCAAGATCATCATGCTCTCGGCGTCGTCGGATATGGAGCACATCTGCGAGGCGATTGCCGCCGGGGTGGACGGGTATCTGACCAAGAATCTGAGCGCGAAAATGCTCTTTGTGCTGCTTCAGGAGGCAGCCAACGATCAGATTGTGATTACGCCCGACGTGGCGGCGCAGCTTTTCAGGCACGTCGCCAGCACGCTTGAGCCAGCGCCTGCGCCGGATATCCCGGCTGATCGACTGGGGCCACTCGACGCGGCCATCAGCCGGCTGGTGGCAGGCGGCGCGACCAACACCGAGATCGCGCGCGAGCTGGGCATCAGCCCTCACACGGTCCGGTCGCATCTCAGTACGATCCTGCGGGTTCTAAACCTGGAGAACCGCACGCAGCTTGCGGTCTACATTAAAGCGCAGCAGCCCTGACCCAACGGGGTTATCACGCGGCGCGTTTTCCCATTGGATGGATGATCAGTGAAGCGTACAACTGTCTTAGGCCGCGTCGCCAGCTCGCTCGGCTACCCCGACCTGACGATGGTCTCCGACGACCAGCGCAAAGGGATGCGAGCGTTCTGGCTGGACGGCATGTTCTCGTCGCTGTCGGGCGCCTTTGCAGACCCGTACTACACCCTGTATATGCTGAGCCTGAATGCCAGTAATGCTCAGATCGGCCTGGTCAACACGCTGAACCAGCTCGTCGGGGCGGTGCTGGCGTTTCCGGGCGCGGCCGTCGCCAGCCGGACGGGGCGCTATAAGGCGCTGGTGCTGCTGACCGGCACGCTCAGCCGCCTGATGTGGGTCGTGATGCTGATCGCGCCCTGGCTGCTCAGCGACAGCGGCGCGGTCTGGCTGGTGCTGCTGGCCTGGATCGGGCTGTCGGGCATCAACGCTTTCGGTAACGCGGCCTGGACCGCGCTGTCGGCGGACCTGGTGCCGGTGCGGTTGCGCGGCGGCTATTTCGCCTCGCGCAACATCGTGATTCACCTGGTGCGGCTGGCGGCGATCCCGCTGGCCGGCCAGTTGATCTATGCGGCGGGTGAGCCGCGCGGCTTTCAGTTCGCGCTGGGGATCGCCTTCGTGGTCGGGCTGATCGCGATCTACTACTACAGCCGTATTCCTGAGCATGGCGGCGCGGTCACAACCGCCCGGCTGGGGCTGCGCGCTGTCTTTCGCGGCATGGAGCACCTGCCGACCTTCGTGCGCTTCGTGATCAGCCATTCCACGCTGCATCTCGGTGTGATGATCGCCGGGCCGTTCATCAACGTGTACATGGTCGAGGAAGTGCATTTCAACGTCGGCGTGATCAGCCTGGTGGCGACGATCTCGGTGGCCGCCACGCTGGTCGGGATGCGCGTCCTGGGACGGCTGCATGATCGCTTTGGCATCACCTGGACGATGCGCTTCGGCCTGCTGATCCCGCTGATTCCGGTCGCCTGGCTGTGGGTGCAGCATCCCTGGCAGGCGTATCTGGTCGAAGCCATGTCCGCGCTGACGTGGGCCGGGTACAACCTGGGCGCGTTCAACTTGCTGCTGGCAAGCACGCCCAACGATCACCGCCCGCAGTATGTCGCGATCTATACCACGATCATCTCTGTGGTTGGGGCAGTCGGGCCGCTGCTTGGCGGGTGGCTGCTCGAAATGCTTGACTTCGGGCCGGTGTTCACCCTGTCGGCGGCTGTGCGCGGGCTGGGGCTGATCCTGTTCTTCGTGCTGGTGCGCGAGCCTGGTACACCGCCGGAAACAGCGCGGGGCTGACGCGCAAATTTTCCGTGCCAACGACAAGGCGCTAGAGGCTGTTATGCACTCCGTGATCTGGTTTCCAGGCCATCCCCCCATCCTTCCGACCTGCGGTCGGCTTTCCTTCCCCCAGAACGAGGGAAGGAAAAAAGCCGGATGGACTCCCCTTCCCTCATTTTGGGGGCAAGGGGCCGGGGGATG
>JADLHR010000493.1 GCA_020848665.1 Anaerolineae bacterium | reverse complement strand
GGTCGTCCCGCCCGGCAGCAGGTTTTCGAGATACGCGATCGTTTCCGCGTCCTGCGGATGTACCATCACGAACAGCGGGCGCGCCGGATCGTAGGCGTAGGGCGTCCCTTCGTTGGCTGCGATGCGCCCCGGCAGGTCCTCGCGCGTGACCAGCCCATTCGGCCAGCGCAGATCGCCCGCGACCGCGCCCAGGATACGGTGATCGAGCCAGTGCGGATAGGCGACCATGAACGCGTTGCCATAGCTGCCCTCGCCCTGGGCAAAGTCTTTCAGCGGCGCGGCGATGGCGTGATACGGCTTCCAGCTCTGGTTGTAGCTCAGCCGATAGCCGGTGAAGAAGTGCGTCCAGTTGGGGCCGATTGCCAGCGCCAGCACCAGCCCAATCGCCGCCAGCCCGCCGAGCGCGCCCGCCCAGGCGCCCCGGCGCGTGCGCGGCGCTTCGGTCAGACCTGCGCCCAGCGCGCCGAGCGGCAGCGCCGCCAGCAAAAAGACCGCCGGGATCACGCCGCTCGCCCGCGTAAAACTGGGGTTTTCGACAGTATAAGCCAGCGTCAGCGCGGACGGCAGCAGCATGACCAGCAGCGCCGCCGGGATCAGCCAGTCAACCGGGTCACCGCGCCGCGCCAGCCGCACCGCCCACAGCGCCAGCCCCAGGATCACCAGCCCGCCGCTCAGCCCGTCCAGCGCAGGGCGTGAATGCGCGTTGTTAATCCACGCGCCGTCGCCCTCCCAGTGCGCCATACGCAGCGCGTCGGCGTAGTTCTCGGCCAGGACCGCGCGTTTCTCCCACACGCGCTCGATCTGTTCAACTGGCGACGGCGCATAGGCGGTCGCCACGCCGGTCGCCGGATCGACGCGCCAGAACGCCTCATCGCCGAACATGCGCCCGCGTGTCCGGTTCCAGAATTCGTCAGGGTGCAGCGCGCTGTAGCGGTACATCGGCACATACAGCGCCAGCGCAACGACCGCCGCCGCCAGCAGCCCGCCACCATAGCGCAGCGCCGGGCGGTTCGGCCAGGCGCGCGCCGTCAGCGCCACGACAGCCAGCCACGCCGCCGCCGCGAGCGGCAGCAGCAGCTCTAGCTGCTCGCCAAGCTGCCGCAGGTTGTCACGCGCGCCGTGCTCCAGCGCAGACGCGATCAGCCAGTACGCCGCCAGCGGCAAACCCGCCATCAACGCCAATCCGAGTCCATCGGCCAGTGTACGCAGCACGTCGCGCCCGCGCCGCACGCTGCCCAGCACGGCCAGCGCAGCGCCGATCACCGCCAGCGCGGGGAGCATCCGGTTGGCCTGGTAAAAGTAAACGCCTGCGCCAAGCATCAGGCCGAGCGCCACGAAATCTCGCGCCCGCCCGTGACGCATGGCGCGCGCCAGAAAGCCGATCACCAGCGCCGTCGTGAGCGGCGTCAGCACGATGCGCAGCCCCAGCCGCGAGAGCATGACATGCCACGAGCTGATCGCTACCAGCCCGGCCAGCGCCAGCCCGACCCACTGCCCCAGCCGCCGGGCGCGCGGCGTCTCCGTACCGATCACCTGGCGCGCCATCCACCACAGCGCGGGCAGCGTAATAATGCCTTCGAGCGCGGTTGCCAGCTTCAGCGCGCGGAAGTTGAAGCCGACGCGCAGCGTGTCCGCGATGAAAGCCACCAGCCACATCTGGAAGCCCTCGCGCCCGCCATTGTTTGGGAAGAATACGGCGGTGTATCCCTCGCTGACGCGCAGCGCGTCGAGCAGCTTCTCGATGTGATCGCTCGTCATTTCGGGCGGCGTCGAGTCGAGGTCGTGCAGGCGGAAATAGGCGCCGAGCGCGGTGATCGCCACCAGCGCCGCCGCGATCAGCAGACCATCCGGACGCCGCCACCAGGGACGCGCAGGACGCGGGCGCGGCACAACAGTCCGCCAGCGCCATGACGGCCAGTCGATCAACAGGGCTGCTGCCCACAGCGCGACCGACAGCAGCCAGAACACGCCGCCGTGCAGCGTCAGGACCACGTCGAGCGGCGTGTCATCGGCGGCGCGCAGGACGTTCGCCTGCCAGCCCAGCCCGGCGAAAACCAGCCCGGCCAGGATCAGCGCCAGCGCGGGCGTGTGCGTCTGAAGCCACCCCGTTCGCGCGCGGCTGCGCTGCATCGCTGACGCCGGGGCGGGGGTATCGATCACGACCGAGCGCACGTGGAACACGGCCTCGTCTTCCGCCGTGTCTGCCGCGTCGCTCATGTCTTCTTCGAGAGCCGGGTGCGCCGCGCCGCGCCGCAAGCGCCACAGCCAGCGTTCCCGTCCCGCGTAGACTTCGACGCCGATCACCAGCGCCGCCGCCAGCCCGAACCACAAGAATGCGCCGTTCGTCCGGCCCGCGCTGTGCGCCACTAGGTCGATCGCGGCGGCGTGAAGCTGTGTTCCACCGATCAGCGCGAGCGGGATCGCGGCCAGCAGCGCTCCAATACGCAGCCAGAGCGCCGGGTCGCGCGGCTCGGCGAATGGCGCTGTGGCGATGTCTGGTTCCGGCGCGGGCGGCTCGTCCTCGTCAGGCCAGTCATCCGGCGGCGGAGCGTCCAGGACCGGCGGGGTGTCGCCTGCACGCTCCGCGTCGTAAGCCAGCACAGTCCACAGCAGGCGTGTGGTGCGGACCGGTCGCCAGAACAGGTAGCGCAGCGCATCGGCCAGCGTCAGGTCCTCGAAGATCACGGTCGGCGCGGGCGCCGGGCCGGGACGATCATCGGG
>JADLHR010000492.1 GCA_020848665.1 Anaerolineae bacterium | reverse complement strand
ATGGGCAGGTCATTCTGATCCTTGCACGCCACCTGGCAGGCTTTGCAGCCGGTGCACTTGGACAGGTCAACGTAGAAACCCAGTTGTTCGCTCATTCTCTAGCTCCTGCTTACAGCTTCTCGACCTGAGCCAGGTTCGTGTGTTGCGGATTGCCTTTCGCCAGCGGCGTCGGGTGATACTTGGTCAGCGTGTTGACGCAGCCGCCCTTGTCCACGCCCTTCGCGTCCGGCTTGTGCCAGTGACCCTGGTAGACATTGATTACGCCTGGACGAATACGCGGCGTGACACGGGCCTTGATTTCGATAACACCCCGGTCATTGAAGACCTTGACCATATCGCCGTTCTTGATCCCGCGCGCTTCTGCGTCGACAGGGCTGATCAGCATTACGTGCTGGTGCGCTTCCTCGAGAATCGCGACGCCGTTGAACGTCGAGTGCGAGCGCTGCATGGCGTGCGTTCCGATCATCAGCAGCGGGTATTTCTCGCGCAGTGGGTCGCTGACGCCTTCCCATTCGGGGATGTACTTCGGGAGTGCTGGGATTTCTTCCGGCTCGTTCCAGGCGGCCAGCGCTGGCGAGTAGACCTGGATCTTGCCGCTTTCAGTCTTCAGCGGGTTAGCCTCCGGGTCTTCGACGAACGCCTTACCGGCGATGAAACCGCCCTTCCCCTTGATCTTGTAGACGCCTTTCTCGCGGAATTCTTCAAAGGATGGGAAATCCTCCTGTTTTTCCTGGGCGACAGCCACGATCTCGCGCAGCCAGTCTTCGCGGGTGGTATGCCCATCCTGGAATGCATCGAGGATACCTAGGCGCTCAGCGATTTGCTCGGCGACCCACAGGTCGGTACGCGCCTCGTACATCGGCTCGATGACCGCGTGGCTGTACATCGTCCAGTTGCTGCGGCCAAAACCGCGCCCGACATTGATGTTGTCGGACTCAAAGCCGCTGGTCGAGGGCAGAAGGATGTCCGACACCGCGCAGCTTGGCGTCATCATGACCTCGGCGGTGACGATGAATTCGCACTTGCTCTCGTCTTCCAGCATTTTGATCGTCCCGTTAACGTCGGAATGCTGGTTAGTGATACAGTTGCCGCCGTGATTCCAGATCATCTTGAGATTGGTGCTGAGCTTGTCGACGCCCTTGACCTTGTCGCGCGAGCCGCTGGTCATTTCCGCGCCGCGCTCGATCATGTCCGGCCACATATAGACCGAAATCAGGGCCTTAACCGGATTTTCAGGAACAGGGAAAGACCCCATGCTGAGCGACGTGCCCGCGCCATGCCACGTGCCCGCGCCGCCCCCCGCGATTCCGAAGTTGCCGCTCATGGCCGCCAGAACTGGCAGAGCGCGGATTGGCTGTTCCCCGTAAGCGCGGCGCTGGACACCGTACGACTGGATCAGCGCACAGGGTTTGACCTGGGCGATTTCACGCGCCAGCGAGATGATTCGCTGAGACGGGATGCCGGTGATTTCGGCGGCCCACTCCGGCGTTTTTTCCACGCCGTCCTCGTCGCCCATCAGGTAGGCTATGTACGAGCTGTTCTTGGGTGCGCCTTCCGGCAGCGTGTCCTCGTCGAAGCCGACCACGTACTTCGCCATGAATTCCTTGTCGTACAGATCTTCCTTCACCATCACATAGGCCATAGCGGCGATCAGGGCAACGTCCGTGCCGGGGTAGATCGGAATCCACTCGGCATCAAGCACTGCGGCAGTCTCGGTGTAAATGGGGTCAATCGAGATGAAGCGCGTGCCCTGCCGCTTGGCTTCTAGATAGTGATAACCGATGCCATCGCCGCCGGTCCGCGTGACACATGCATTGACGCCGATCAGGACTGCCAGCTTGGAATTCAGCAAGTCATCGGCGGAGTTCGTGTTAAGTGACGTGATATGCGGTAGCGCCGCAATATAGCAGGCCGCGCTGTAGTTGCCGTAGTAGCTGGTGAAACCGCCATAGAGCGCTAGGGTGCGGGAGATAGGGGCATCCCCATCACAGCCATTCCAGTTCACGCCGGTGGCATACAACATATGGATAGCTTCGTTGCCATAGGTTTCCTTGATACGCTTGATCTCTGTAGCGATTGTGTCAAGCGCTTCTTCCCAGGAAATACGCTCGAACTTGCCTTCGCCACGCTTGCCGACGCGCTTCATCGGGTACTTGAGGCGTTCCGGCGAGTACACACGGTAGTACTGCGAGCGACCGCGCACACAAGGGATCGCGCGCGGCTGGTCGAACGAGTCTTCCGGGTCCTGATCGGGCAAAATGCGCTTGACCACGCCGTCCTGCACCTCGGCATAAAGAATGCAACGCCCGCCGCAGTTGTGGTAGCAGCCAGTCGTCATTAGCTTCGTCTCGCCAGCGGCTTTTACCGTTGGCGTCGCGTCGCCTGCAACCGCTTGCAATCCCCCTGCCAGCGCCGCCGTGCTGCCCAGGGCCGTGCTCCACTTCATGAAGCTGCGCCGCGTCAGCACGGTGTCGTCTAACACCTTCGAGAACTGCTTGCTT
>JADLHR010000491.1 GCA_020848665.1 Anaerolineae bacterium | reverse complement strand
GCGGCCCCTTCGGCTGGCTCTCGCTGCATGATCCTCCGGAGATTTTCTTCATACGGGGGGTAGACCACGCCGCGCTCGGTAATGATCGCGGTGATGTAGCGCGCGGGCGTTACGTCGAACGCGGGATTGCCCACATCCACCCCTTCAGGCGTGATGCGCGTTTTGCCGACAAAATGCACCTCGTCGGGCGTGCGCTCCTCGATCTCGATCTCGTCGCCGGTTGGCGTGTCCATATCAATCGTAGTCGTCGGCGCGGCGACGTAGAACGGAACCCCGTTTTCATGCGCGACCACAGCCAGGTTGTAGGTCCCGATCTTGTTGGCCGTGTCGCCGTTAGCAGCCACGCGATCACAGCCCACCACGCAGAAATCCACCTGCTCGGTGCGCATGAAGTGGCCCGACGCGCCGTCCGCGATCACCCGGTGCGGGATGCCCAGCTCTTTAAGCTCCCACGAGGTGAGCCTCGCGCCCTGTAAACGCGGACGTGTCTCATCGACCAGCACCTGGATGCGCTTGCCATTTTCGTGCGCCGTGCGGATGATGCCGAGCGCAGTGCCATAATCCACTGTCGCCAGGCTGCCGGTGTTGCAGTGGTGGATCGCGGTGCAGGTATCCGGCAGCAGCGGCAGCGCGTTGGCGCCGATCGCCTTATTGATCTGCACGTCTTCCTCGGCGATAGCGTGCGCTTCTGTCAGCACCGCATCGCGCAGCCTGGCAACCGTGTCCAGGCTCTCGTCGGCCACACGCCCCATGACTCGCCTGATGGCGCCAAACAGATTAACCGCGGTCGGGCGCGAGGCGGCGAGCGTTTGCGCCGCGCTAGCAAGCTCGGCGCGCAGCGTGCCAGCATCCTGAGCCTGCGTGTGCGTGGCGGCCAGCGCCAGCCCATAGGCGGCAGTAGCGCCGATGGCAGGCGCGCCGCGCACGACCATGTCGCGGATCGCCGTCGCAACCTCGGCGGGGTCAGTATAGTCCAGATATTCCGTTACTTCCGGCAGGTGGCGCTGATCCAGCAGCCGCAGTGTCCCGGTATTCATAAGCCATTCGATGGAACGGTACGCCATGAGAGTTCAATCGCCTTTCTCAACTGCGGCAAAGCAGAAGCGTCAGCCAGTAGCGTCAGCCAGTAGCGTTCTGCTGAGTTCTTTGCGTCGATGATAACAGCTAACCGCTGTAAGGATAAGCCGGTCTGACTTCAGTCACCATCCAGATCAGATCGCCGATCTGAGCGACCTGGCGCTGGTTCATGATCCACGTTCAGCCAATGTTGAGCGCCATACTCTCGGCAACTGCGCGCTGTTTCGGATTGGGAATCCCGCCCAGGTCTGCCGCGTGCGCCATACCCAGGACGCGGCGCATCATCCTGGCCCCGCCGAAGCCAGCGGTATCTTGCAGCAGCCAGCGCAGATATTTATCACGAAATATCGAGGACGGCCAGTAATCTTCTTCCTGGCCCCGCAGGCCGCGGAATTCTGCTTCGAACGCCGGTCAGTTCCCACGGATCGTATCGACCGGCCAGTGGCGACAGGACGTGCGTGTAGTTGGGTTCTACGCGTGGCATTCCTGCGAGCAGTAGTTCAGCGCCAGGTACCACGCAGAGCGTGGCGGTCACGATGCGGGGGTCGATGCAGGGGTCGATGCGATCATCCCTTGACCGAGCCGAGCGTCAGCCCTCGGATGAAATACTTCTGGAAGAAAATGAAGATTACCAGCGTTGGAACGCTGGCGATCAGCGCCATCGCGGACTGCGTACCATACGCGACGCTGTATTGCCCGCGCAATGACGCCAGTCCAAACATGATCGTCCGCGCGTCGTCGGAGCGGGTGAAGATCACCGGCCACAGGAAGTCGTTCCAGATCCACGTGAACTGGAGCGTCGCCAGCACTGCCAGTGAGGGAAGCGACAGCGGCAGCATGACACGAATTAACACGCGCAACTCGTTCGCACCGTCGATCACCGCTGCCTCGCGGATAGCGGTCGGAATCGTCGAGAAGAAGTTCTTCATGACCAGCGTGCAGATCGGGATGCCGAAGCCGATATGCACGATGATCATCGGCCACAGCGTATCGTAGAGACCCGCGCGGTTAAACATCCTGAACAAGGGAATCATCACGACCTGGGGTGGGATAAACATCCCGGCAACCAGGAAGGTAAACAGGCTGTCGCTGCCGGGAAAGCTCAGCTTAGAGAGCGCGTACCCGGTGAGCACGCCGAAAAGGATGGAGATAACCGTTGCTGGGATAGTGACCTTCAGCGAATTCAGCAGGTACTTCTGCGCATTTCCGGTTTCCCAGGCGACCCGGAAGTTTTCAAGACTGGCCTGATCGGGCAGGGTCCAGATTCCTTCGCGTCCGATCTCGGCATTGGACTTGAGCGAAGTCAGGACAACGCCGATGCTTGGCAGCGAATAGAGGATCAGCAGCGCGGTCAGCAGCAGATATAAGATGACCGTCCTCAGCCGGGCGGACAGCGGCGCGCGACGGCTGGTTGCGCTCGCGGAATCCACTGGGATCGATACGGCACGCGTTGCCTCAGTCATAAAGCTGCTCCAGGCCGCGCTGCTGGCGGAAATAGAAGATGATGACAACCAACGTGATCAGAAAGAGCACGACTGCCACGGCGCTCCCGTAGCCCATATAGTACTTTTGGAACGACTCGTTGTACATCATCATTGCGAGGTTGTCGGACGAGTGGAACGGCCCCCCGCGCGTCATCATGTAGAGGATGTCGAAGCTCTTGAGCGAATTAATCACGCTCAGCGCGATCACAACGATAGAAGCCGGGCGCAGCAGCGGAACGATCACGTGGCGCACCGTTCGCCAATATCCGGCCCCGTCGATCTCCGCCGCCTCGGTCAATTCTTTGGGCACGGCAGTCAGCCCCGCCAGGAAGATGACCATTGCGGTGGCAATCTGCTGCCAGCTCCACGCGGCAATCACGGATTGGAGCGCGGTGTCCGGATCCGCCAGAAAGGCGCGCATGTACTGGCTCAGCCCGATTTCTTTCAGGACAATGTTGATCAGGCCGAAGCCGGGCTGGTAAATCCAGATCCACACCTGGCCGATCACAACCAGTGAGAGACAGATTGGCAGGTAAAACAGCGATTTGTAGACTCGAGACAGGATGCCGCGCTCATGCAGCGCCAGCGCGATCAGCAGGCCGATCGTGGTAGGCACGACGATCGCAGCCGCAGTCCACAAGACAGTGTTCTCGATCGCATTGCGGAACAGGCGATCGGTCTTCATCCGCTCGAAGTTGTCCAGGCCGACGAAATTATAGGTATCGGAGAATCCATTCCAGTCGGTAAAACTGTAGTAGAAGGACGACACCAGCGGATAGATCACGACAACAAGGTAGAAACTGACGGGGATCGCCAGAAAAATAAACGCCCACATCCGGCTCGCTCTGATCACCTTACCTACTCCCAGCCGCCCAGTTCTGCACAACGAAGCCTGCATCAATGACCCCTGTAGGGCAAGCGTGCTTTGCCCTACAGGGAGTCGGGAGCACATCAGGCCTTAGCCGCCGAAGACATCGTCAAACACAAGCTGCGTTTCCGCCAGGTAATCCACATATCCTGCCGGATCGTTCATGAACATCGCGAACATATCCAGCCCGCCTTCGGCCATTGGCGGCGTGGTCGAAAGGTCATAACCGCTCAGGAAATCGACCGTGGCGAGGTAAGCAGCAGCCTTCGCCATGACAGGATTGTACGCCGTCTGATCGATGGCGGTCGAGGCGGCCAACGCGCCCTGACCCAGCGCCCACGTCTGCTGAACTTCCGGAGTGAGCATCCAGGCCAGCAAGGCCTTTGCGCCATCAGGATTCTTGGCGTTGGTTGGGATCACCCAGCCGTCGATGGAGCCGTGCACCACGACCGGAATCTCCGGATCGATCACTGGGAAGGGGAAGAAGTCGTAGTCGGTGATCGGCTCCAGCCCGTTGGCGTTCCACAGGCCCGTGATCCAGGTACCCATCAGCGTCATCGCCGCGTCGCCGTTGGCAACCATGTTGGCCGCCTCGTCCCAGTCATAGGCGTTGGCATCGGCCGCGAAGTAACCGGCGTCCGTAAGCTGCTTCCAGGCTTCCATCGCCACCTGGACTTCAGGATCGCTGTACTTCGCCTCGCCATTCATCAGCTTCGTGCGATATTCAGGGCCAGCGGTGCGAGATACAGTATAGTCGAACCAGTACTGCGCGGGCCAACGGTTGCGCGAGCCGAGTGCGATCGGAGCCACGCCGGACGCCTTCAGCGCTTCACAGACGGTCAGGAACTCGTCCCAGGTCGCGGGCATCTCGGTGATGCCAGCGGCTTCCATGACCTTCGGATTGTAGAAGAACCCGACGACGTGAACGTTCATGGGGACATTGTAAACGTGCCCGTTGTGCGTTCCCGCAGCCTTAACACCCGCCGGAACGACTTCGTCCAGGCCAGTTTCGGTCCACCAGTCGTCGAGCGGCGTCAGGCGCTCGGCATCCACGATGAACTGCGTGCGGGCGCCGGCCCAATAGGAGAAGATGTCGGGTGGGTTGTTGCCGGCGATCGTGACCAGAATCTGCGTCTTGAAGTCCTCGTGCCCAGCGGAGTTGTCCACCACGGCGTATTCAGGGTTCGCCGCGTTGAACCCTTCAAGGATGCCGGCCATCGTCGCCTGGCCGAGCGCATCACTGTAGTAGTGCACAATGCTGACTTCGCTCTGCGCGCCTACCAGGACGGCGTTCGTGGACAGAACGATCACGGCCAGGATCAGCAGGTGGAAGATACGTCGCTTGCTCATTCTGTTTCCCCTCTCCAAAGATCATAGAAAAGATCGTAGATACTTCTGAGATCGGCTGAGATCGGCGTGCTGTTGAGTCTCCACCTCGCGGGGTTAGCGGTTCTGCCGGTCGGGCCGCGCGCCGCACGATGTCCGGGCGGTCGCCTGATCGTCAGCAATCATGCGCCGGAGTCCGCTAACCTTTTGCCACCTCCCTTTCTTCACGTCTGATTCATCATCGCCAGCTGCGGATTTGCCACTGGGAACTAGTCGCCCCCCGGAGGCGACGCGGGCTGCGCGTAGCGCCGCGCAAACGCGGCTTTCAGCGCGGCGTCCTCGATAGAGTCCACGTCGATCAACGCCGCGATTCCAGGATAACGCAGGGCCGGGCCGATCACCTCGTCTGGCAGCGCGTCCACAATCTCGGCAAACGGACGATGCGTGCAGGTCGACACGCCCGCCAGCACGGCGCGTGACGCTCGCTGCGCGGCCTGGCGGTGGGGCGGGTATCCGGCGCCGGATTCGACGCTGAACAGCCGGTCAAAGATGAATTGCAGATTGACATCGGCGGCCCAGCCATAGCCCTGATTCAGCGCCAGAGAGATGCAGTTACCGCCGTTAATCTGGGTAAACAGCCAGGCGTCGAGCGAGTTCAGGATGTGCCCGCAGAACACGCCGGGGTATTGCATCGCGGCGTTCAGAAAGCCCTGTCCCGTGCCGCACCCGCCGACGACATAATCGACGCGGCGCAGGTTGAGCAGGATCGCGGCGATCAGCCCGGTGTGGATGTAGCTCAGCTCCGGTTTCGCGCCGTTCTGCGTCATCCCGGCGTTAACGATCGTGTGCCCACGCCCTTCGAGCGCGGCCAGGATCGTCGCGTTGCGATCGGCGGCGCTGGTTTCGTTCACGACTGCAATTTTCACGGCTTCCTCTCCAGGCTCAGGCGGGCACGCCCGCCGGGTCGATCAGCACCGCTTTCGCTGCAGGGCGCGCGTCGCGGCGGCGACGATATCGCCGGCGCCCAGTCCGCAAGCGTCCATCAGCGAGTCAGGGTCAAGGCCAGTTTCGGCGAAGGTGTCGCGGATACCGACAAACTCGACCGGCGTGGGCAAGCATCCGGCCAGCGCCTCGGCCACTGCGCTCCCCAGCCCACCGATAATGCTGTGATCCTCTGCCGTCACCAGCGCGCCGGTTTCGTCCGCCGCCTGCTGGATCAGTTCGACGTCCAGCGGCTTGAGCGTGTGGATCGACAGCACTCGCGCCGAAATACCCTGTTCGGCCAGCGCCTGCGCCGCGAGGACGCAGCGTCCAACCATACTGCCCGAGCCGACGAGCGTGATATCTCCGCCGGGCCGGACGGTGACGCCCTGGCCTAGCCGAACCGTATGCGCTGTGTTAAATACGTCAGGAACCGCCGCGCGGCTGATGCGCATGTAGACCGGGCCGTCATGCTCCGCAAGAACCGGAACCATCAGGGCCGCTTCGACGTTGTCGGCTGGCGCGACCACGACCAGGTTGGGCATGGCGCGCATCAGCGCGACATCGTTCGTGGCGAAATGCGTCGGGCCGTCCTTGTAGTCGGACAGCCCCGAATAGCCGCCCACGAGCTTGACGTTCGTGTGCGCGTAGGCGACGCAAGTGCGGATTTGCTCGCAGGCGCGCAGCGTCAGCAGCGCGGCGAACGTGTTGACAAACGGGATCGCGCCGCCCAGCGCCAGCCCCGCGCCGACATCCACCATCGACGCCTCGGTGACGCCCATATTGAAGAAGCGGCCGGGGAATCGGTCGGCGAAGTATTTGGTCAGCGTGGACGAGGACACGTCGGCGTCCAGCACCACCACGTCATGGTTGACCGCGCCGTACTCAGCCAGAGCAACGCCATACGCCTGCCGCTGCGGAATCTCGCTCATGCCTGGTATCCTCTCAACTCGGCCTGCGCCAGCGCGAACTCTGCGTCGTTGGGGACCGCGCCGTGCCACTTGGCGGTGTTCTCCATAAAGGAAACGCCCTTCCCCTTGGTCGTGTGGGCGATGATCACCGTCGGCATGCTGTGGATTTCCAGCGCCATGTCGAGTGCCTCCAGGATCTGCCGCAGGTTGTGCCCGTTGATCTCAATCACAGAAAAGCCGAAAGCGCGCCATTTAGCGGCGATTGGCTCCAGCGGCATGATGTCGTGCGCGGCGCCGTCAAGCTGCACGTCGTTGTAATCCATCAGGACAGTCAGCTCGCTGGCGCGATACTTGGCGGCGGCCAGCGCGCCTTCCCAGGCGACGCCAGACTGCATACAGCCGTCGCTCATCAGGACGTAGGTGTGATAGCGCGGCGGCTTGAGCCGCTGGGCGAGCGTCAGCCCGACAGCGACGGACAGGCCGTGTCCCAGAAAGCCCGACGACATTTCAACGCCGGGGGTTTTGATGCGGTCGGGATGGCCCTGCAGGTGAGCACCCAGGTGGCCCCAGCGTTCCAGGTCCTCGACCGGGAAATAGCCGCGCCGGGCCAGCGCCGAATACAGCGCCGCCGCCGCGTGCCCTTTGCTGAGCAGGAACCGATCGCGCTCTGCCCAGTCGGGACGCGCCGGATCGATCTTCAATTGGTGAAAGTAGAGCGCGGCCAGCATCTCGGCGCAGGAAAAGGACCCGCCGGGATGCCCGGCCTTGCGCCGGTAGACCATCTCCAGCACGTCCAGCCGAATCTGGCGCGCCACCTCGGCCAGCTCATAAATCAGTGATTCGGGATGATGGTGCATCGTCTGTTACTCTCCGTATCCTGGCGCCGCGCCTAAACCCGCTCGTCGCTGCGCTCGCGCTCGTAGATTTCGCGCCGCTTGTCGAGGTACTCCGGAACCGGCACGTCCCACCAGCCGGGCGCCAGCCCGCCGGACGTTCCGAGAGTCATGTCGATCATGACCTCGATCACGCTTGGGCCATCCGCGCGCAGCGCCTCGCGCAGCGCCGGGCCGACCTCATCAGGATGGCAGATGCGGACGGCGTGCGCGCCGAACGCCCGCGCTACATCCGCAATGTGGGGCGTAACGGGCGCTTCGCCGCGCTCGAACATCGTGGCGTAGACCGTTTCTTCGCCATAGGCGATGGTTTGCAGGTCGCGGATCGCCTGCCAGCCCTGGTTGTTGAGCACGACCGTGATCACGGGGATGTTGTACTGCACCGCGGTCGCCAGTTCCTGAACGGTCATCAGGAAGTCGCCATCACCGACCAGCGCCAGCACTGGCACATCCGGCGCGGCCAGCTTCGCGCCGAGCGCAGCGGGAAACGACCAGCCCATCGTGCTGAAGCCGCCCGCCGAGATATAGGTGCGCGGCTGGGTGAATGCCATTTCCTGGAAGACCTGCGCCTGGACGTTGCCGGACGAGGTGAAGATGATCGCTTCCGAGGGCAGGATGGCGCGGATCTCGCTCAGCGCGCGGCCCATCGTGACTGGGGACGTGTCTGACTCGCGCAGCGCACGGCTCTG
>JADLHR010000490.1 GCA_020848665.1 Anaerolineae bacterium | reverse complement strand
TCAGCTACGCCGGGCAGGTCGTCCCGCTGCTGACGCTGACCGGCGGGCAGACCGCCGCACCGCTGGCCGAGGGGAACCTGTTCGCCCGCGCGTCGAACGGTGCGATCGCGGCGATCAGCGCCGACTCCGGCGGGCAGTCACACCTGGCGATCAACGGGGCAGCGCTGCACAGCTCGCCGTCCAGCCAATACGGGTTGAACGCGAACCTGCGCTATGGGAATGTGGCCTGGTCGCCGGGCGGCGCGCGCCTCGCCTTCCGCGTGGACGCGCGCGACCCCGGCGATCCAACCGCCTTCGACAGCGGCGTGTGGGTCTACGATACGGCCAGCGGGACGGCGCACCAGGCCTTCCGCACCGGGTTCGAGGGGCAGGTCGCGCAGGTTCACGAGCAGCGCCGCGCGACCGCGCTCCAGTGGTCGCCGGACGGCGCGGCGCTGATCATCCAGGTAACTACGCCGCGCGGCTTCGCCAACGTCGTCACGCCCGCCGGGCACGACCTGAACGCGAGCGGCGGCTTCATCGAGGCGCTACCCTACGCCGACGCGACCTGGGCTGCCGATGGGCGGATGGTGATCGTCAGCGGTGCGCCCTGGGGCGGGGGGGCCGAGGTGGTCGGGCGGGCTGATCCTGCGACCGGCGCGGTCACGCCGTATCTCAACCAGCAGGCAACCGGGCTGTTCATGCGGGCGGCGTTCGAGATCGAGCCGGGGCTGATCGCGTTCCTGGGCGGACCGGGAACGGAGAGCTTCGCGCTCTACACCGCACCCGCTGCGGAAGGCGCCATGCCGCGCCAGGTGTCGGGTCTGATCCCCGGCCAGGTGCAGCGCGCCGAGTGGAGCCGCGCTCGTCGCGCCGCGCTGGTCACGGTCCAATCCCCGGCCGGGCCGCGCCTGTGGATCGTGCGCTTCGATGGGGCTGCGCAGGATGTTACCCCGCCGGGCGGCGTTCCTGCTGACGCGCACTGGCAGGACGGCTAAGAATGCCTTACCCCGGCCCCCCGCTCAGCTACCCGCCTCCCTTTCGCCCGCGATACGGCACGTGAATCAGCGCCGCCGCCTTGCGCTTGGACGCTTCGGGCCGCCGGTCGTAGCGCGCGGTAGTCTGCACGCTGCTGTGCGCCAGGATACGCTGCACCGTCACCACGTCCGCCCCGGCGTCGAGCAGATCCCCGGCCAGCGTGCGGCGCAGATCGTGCGGCGAAAAGTGATTGACGCCCGCCTCGACGCCCCGCTTGCTCAGCAGGTTATAGATCGCCTGGCTGCTGAGACGGCGCGGCGTGAGCCTGCCCCCTTTGTTGACCGGCCAGAACAGCGGCCCTGCCTCGTACCCCCGCACGCTGAGCCAGTCGTCCAGCGCGCGTGAGGCGCCGTCCTGCGGGACATGCGCCAGATAATCCTTGCGGCCCTTCGCCGCCCGCACGCGCAGCGTCTGGCTGGACGGGTCGTAGTCGGACAGGTCCAGCGCCACGACCGAGGCGCGGCGGACGCCAGTCACGTACATCAGCGCGATCACCGCCGCGTCACGCGCCCCGGCGGGTGAGGGATCGCGCTCGCAGGCTTGCATCAGCGCTGCGATCTCGCCCGATCCCAGGTCGCGCCCGGCCGGGAGCGTCTCGCCGCGCACCGTGCCGACATCGCGCGCGCGGTGATAGTCCTCGGCGGTCATCTGCCCCAGCATCCACGCGTGACGCAGCACCTGCCGCAGCGCGGCGAGCATCTTGTTGGCGGTCGTGGGCTGGTAATGCTCCGCCAGCCAGGCGCGGACGGCGGCGGTGTGCGGATAGCGCACCTGGCTCCAGTCGAGCGCGAACGCGTCCAGCCTGTCGTTGCTGAGCAGCCAGGCGATCACGTTCAGCGAGTGGTGCATGGTGCGCCGCGAGCCTTCCGCCAGCGAAGCGAGGTAGACCGCCGCCGGGTTGCGGTCCAGCGGGCGCGTTCCGGCGGACAGCACCTCGCGGGCAGCGGACGGGTCGTAGAGGAAATCGTCAGGCATGGCGCCAGCCTTTCGAGTGTAAATCCGCTTATCTAGAAATATATCTACATAAGGGATTGTAGCACGATTCAGGGGAGCAGAGCAATCAGCGGTTAGCCGGGACTGGCGTTCCAGCGGCGAGGGCCGTATTCTCCGTGCGCCTGATCGGGTGAGGTAGGTTTGCCCCAGCGGATGTACAATTCCTGGCGACCGGGGCCACCCGCTGGCTCCCGCTGCGCCTGCGTATTGCTGCTTCCCCTGGGACAGGATTCCGCTCAGGTAATGTCCGATCTGATCACGGTGGTTCAGGCAAGGTCGCCGCTGCTGGCCGCCTTCCCGCTGCTGCTCGTGCTAGGCCTGATGCTCGGCGCGCGCTGGGGCGGACAGCGCGCCGGGCTGGCGGGGTGGCTGGCGGGGCTGATCGTCGCGGCGCTGGCGTTCGGCCTGACGCCGGAGGTATTGTGGGTTTCGCAGGCCAGAGGGCTGCTGATCTCGCTAGTTGTGCTGTGGGTGTTGTGGCCGGCGCTGATCCTCTACAACCTGGTTGACGAGGCGGGTGGCATCGACGCGCTGGGCCGCGCGCTGGAGGCGCTGGTCCATGACCCCGGACTGCTGCTGGTCGTGATCGCGTGGTCGTTCAGCGGGATGCTCGAAGGGCTGGCGGGCTTCGGCATCCCGGTCGCGATCGTCGCGCCGATGCTGGTCCAGCGCGGCATCACGCCGGTGACGGCGGTCGCGGCGGTCGCAGTCGGGCACGCCTGGTCAGTCACGTTTGGCGATATGGGCGTGGTCTATGAGACGCTGCTCCAACTGGTCGAGGTTGATACGGCGCGGCTGGCGCTTATGTCATCCGGGCTGCTGGGCGCGGCCTGCTTGCTGACCGGGCTGGCAGCGGCGCGTATCCTGGGGCAGATGCGCCACTGGCGCGCGATCCTGCTGGTCGGCGCGGGCATGAGCCTGACGCAGTACGGCCTGGTTGCCATCGGGCTGACGCCGCTGGCGGCTCTGGGCGCCGGGCTGGCGGGGATCGCGCTGGCGCTGGCGCTCAGTCACGGCGTGCGCTCGGCTGCCGCGCTGCGCGGCCTGGACCGTTCACCGGCGCTGGCCGGAGCAGCGGCGAGCTATGGCGGGCTGGCTGTTCTCCTGGCGCTGATCACGCTGATCGAGCCGGTGCGCGCGGCGCTGGCGGGAGTCGCCTGGGCGCCGCGCTTCCCGCAGGTGGTGACGAGTGACGGATTCGCCACGCCCGCCGGGGCCGGAACGGCGCTGCGCGCCCTGACTCACCCCGGCACGCTGATCCTGCTGGTGGCCGGGGTGAGCGCGCTCGGCTTCCGCCGCGCCGGGCTGAACGGGCCGGGTAATGGGCAGCGTGCCCTGCGCAAGACTGCCCGCTCGGCCATCCCCGCGACGGTCGGCATCCTCTCGATGGTCGGTCTCTCGGCGCTGATGGAGCACACCGGCATGACGCAGCTTCTGGCCGAGACGGCCGCCAGCGCGCTCGACACGACCTTTCCTCTGTTCTCACCGCTGGTCGGGATGCTCGGCGCGTTTGCAACCGGCAGCAACAACAACTCGAATGTGCTATTCGCTGGGCTGCAAGACCATATCGCCGCACTGCTGGGGATCGCGCCGAGCCTGCTGGTCGCCGCGCAGACAACCGGCGGCTCGCTGGGCAGCATGATCGCCCCGGCCAAGATCATCGTCGGGTGCAGCACAGTCGGGCTGCGCGGGCGCGACGGCGAGGTGCTGCGCGTCACGCTGCCCTACGGCCTGGTGATCGCGCTGGCAATCGGCGCGCTGACGCTGCTCCTGGCCGGGCTGCCCACCCGCTGACCTGCCGATCATCGGAATCGACGACATCGCGGCCAGCAGCGCGCTCTCGCCGTCGCTATCGGCCGTCGCCAGGCCAAAGCGCGAGATCGGCGCGCGGGCGTCCTGGCTGCTGCTCGACTCTGCCGGTTTCTTTCTGCCAGCTCCGCAACCCCGCCTGGCTTGTGACGTAAATAACATAGGAAATATCCCACCGCACCGCTTCATGAACAGGGTCAAGGACCCGGCGAGCGAACCTGATGGGCACACGCGAACTAACTCTCGGCTGCAAACAACCGCCCCAACTCCAGCACGATACGCTGCCCGCCATCATCACCCAGGCCGCCAGCCAGCGGACCTTCCAGGTCATCAGCGCGCTGGT
>JADLHR010000489.1 GCA_020848665.1 Anaerolineae bacterium | reverse complement strand
GTGCTGCTGCTGGCGCTCGGCGTCTTCTTCGGCTTCGATACGGATGCCGCCAACGCTGCTGCCGAGCGCGGCGAGGTCTATTTCGCCTTCGAGGACCACGTCCGGTGGGTCGAGTCGGTCGGGATTAGCTGGCACCTGGGGGTCGATGGCATCGCCGCGCCGATGGTGCTGCTGACCGCGCTGGCCGGATTCACCGGCGTGCTGATCTCGTGGAAGATCGACGACCGTCCGCGCGAGTTCATGGCGTTCTTCCTGCTGCTGGTGGCGGGCGTCTTCGGCGTTTTCGTGGCGGTCGATCTGTTCGTGCTGTTCTTCTTCTACGAGCTGGCGATCTTCCCGATGTACTTCCTGATCGTGATCTGGGGCTGGGTCAAAACGCGCGAATACGCCGCGATGAAGCTGACGCTCTACATCCTGATCGGCTCGGTCGTGGCGCTGATCGGGCTGCTGGTGCTGTACTTCAAGGCGGGCGCGGCGACCGGCACTGGCGACTACAGCTTCGACTTCCGGGCGCTGCACGCAGCGGCGCAGGCCGGGGTGTTCGACCAGCCGTTCGCCGACTGGACCGATATTTCGACCGCGCGGCTGTGGTTCCCCGCGATCTTCATCGGCTTCGGGGTGCTGGCGGGCGTCTGGCCGTTTCACAACTGGAGTCCCGACGGCCACGTTGCGGCGCCGACTGCCGTCTCGATGATTCATGCGGGCGTGCTGATGAAGCTCGGCGCGTTCGCGGCGCTGCGCGTCGGCGTACAGCTTCTGCCAGAGGGCGCGCGGGCGCATCTGCCCTGGATCATCTTCCTGACGCTGATCAACGTGGTCTACGGCGCGCTGATCGCCATGCGCCAGCGCGACTTCAAATATGTCATCGGCTTCAGCTCGGTCAGCCACATGGGGCTGGTCAGCATGGGCTTCGCCACGATGAACGTTACCGGCATGACCGGCGCGGGCTTGCAGATGTTCAGCCACGGCGTGATGACGGCGCTGTTCTTCGCCTGCGTCGGGATGGTCTACGACCGGGCGCACACGCGCGACATTCCGAGCCTGAGCGGCTTCGCGCAGAAGCTGCCGCTGGTGGCGGTCGCGTTTATCATCGGCGGCTTTGTCAGCATGGGGATGCCGGGGCTGAGCGGCTTCGTGGCCGAATTTCCGATCTTCGTCGGCTTGTGGAACGGCCCGGTAGTCGATCCGATCGCGAGCTGGCCGACTGACACGTTCAACTATTACGGCCTGATCGCGATTGTCGCTGCGCTGGGCATTATCGTCACGGCAGCCTATGTGCTGCGCATTGTCGGGCAGGTGTTTTTCGGCGAGTTTGACGAAACGCGCTTCCCCGGCGTGACGCCGATCACGATCTTCGACAAGGTCGCGCTGGGGCTGCTGGTCTTCTGGCTGGTGTTGCTGGGCGTCTACCCGAAGATCATGGCGCCGATGATCGAGTCCGCCGTGCGGCCGATCGTCTCGATGCTGGGAGGGTAACTTGGACTTTTCGACGGACGTTCAGGCAAGCATCCTCGCCATTCTGCCGGAAATCCTGATGACGGCGCTGGCGATCGCGCTGCTGGGGCTGGATCTGTTCTGGCCGGCGGCGCGCAAGCGCGATCTGGGCTATGTCGCCGGGATCGGGCTGCTGGCGATCGCGGGGGTGATGCTGGTGCTCGGCCAGCCGCAGGACGGGCTGTCCAACCAGTTGGTGCTCGGCGGAATGGTCCGGCACGATCAGCTCGCGCAGATTTTCCGCACGATGGTGATTCTCGGCGGCGCGCTGAGCAGCCTGGTGGCGATGGGCGTCCCACGTTTGCAGGATCGGGGCGATTTCTACGCCGTGCTGGTAGCGTCAGTGATTGGCGCCAGCCTGATGAGCGCCGCCGCCGACCTGATCATGGCCTTCCTGGCGCTGGAAATGACCTCGATCACGGCCTATCTGCTGGTCGGCTATCTGCGCAGCGACACGCGCAGCAGCGAGGCCGGGCTGAAGTATTTTCTGTTCGGCGCGTTTACTTCGGCCCTGGCGCTCTATGGCCTGAGCCTGCTCTACGGCTTCACCGGCGAGACGAATCTGTACCGGCTCGGCGGCGCGCTGGGGCGGGGCGATCTGGCCGATGGCGCGGTCGTCGTCGCGCTGGCGCTGGTGACGGTCGGGTTCGCGTTCAAGATCAGCGCTGTGCCGTTCCACTTCTGGACGCCGGACGTGTACGAGGGCGCGCCGACGCCGATCACAACCCTGCTGAGCACGGCCAGCAAAGCGGGCAGCATGGCCCTGCTGATGCGCTTCTTCCTGGCGGTCTTTCCCCCGGCGGACCTGCTCGGTGCGCTGGACGGCGTCCGCGATTTCAGCGCCTACTGGGTCCAGTTGGTCGCGGTGCTGGCGGTCGTCTCGATGACGCTCGGCAATGTGCTAGCGCTGGTGCAGACCAACATCAAACGCCTGCTGGCCTATTCGACCATCGCGCACGCCGGATACGTTCTGATCGGCGTGGCCGCGATCTCGACCGATCGCAGCGCGGACGGGGTGGCGGCGGTCACATTCTATATGTTCGTATACGTCCTGACGAACGCGCTCGCCTTTGGCGTGGTGATCCTGTTCGCCAACGCAACCGGCAGCGAGTCGATCAAGGACTTCGCGGGCCTCAGCCGGCGCAGCCCCTGGCTGGCGCTGGCGATGACGCTCGCGCTGCTCAGTCTGTCAGGCATCCCCCCGGCGGCGGGTTTCGTCGGCAAGTTCCTGCTGTTCCGCGCGGCGGTGGACTCCAACCTCGTCTGGCTGGCGATCATCGGTATCCTCAACGTCATCGTCGGCCTGTACTACTATCTGGTTGTGGTCAAGGTGATGTATATGGAGCGCGGCGCAGACGAGGATCG
>JADLHR010000488.1 GCA_020848665.1 Anaerolineae bacterium | reverse complement strand
ACCGGCACGAAGGGACGCAAATCGCCGCCCGCAGCCAGAGCGCCCGGATCGCTCCATTCGTCCTGCGCGGCAGACTCGAAGCCCTCGTCGGGCTGAAGCTCCGCCGCACGCTCACGCCGGCGGCGGCTGATCGGGCGCAAACGGCGCATCCCGCACCTCCTGCAAATATTCCTTCGCCGAAAACAAAACCAGGGCGAGCCGGAAGGCTCTACCCTGGCAACTGTACATCAAAGCTGGCCGCTTGAAAACCCTAGCGCCGCGCCGCTTCCACGCCCTGTGCGCCGGAGGGACCGACGATCATACTGTAGCGCACACCTCCCAGCAGATCGATCCGGTCACCCGCGCTGAGCGTAATCCGCGCATTGGACCCTGGAAACTCGATCTCGAACGAGCCTTGCACGCAGTAGAGCGTCTTGTCGTAGCCGTGACTGCGTGCCGCATGGCGGAAATTCGGTGTGCAGCTCCAGGTGTATGGGCGCAAGCCTTCCAGATCGAGCTGGCGGGTGATCTTGTCAAGCGTCGGGTGCTGTCCGCCGCGCCAGCGGGTGATCCTGACGGGGGACATAGTCGTAACAGGCATGGCTCGCTCGGTGTGTTCAGTGCTTAACGGTCGATAGGTTGGGTGTGGCACGCGATACTACACTAAGTTCATCCGATTGCCAACATTTCGCAGAACCGCGCCATCTTAATCTTCTCGCGCCTCATAAATCTGAGGCGGACTCGGCCACGAGCCGCTCCAGGAGCGCGCGTTCCTGTTCTGGTGTGGCGATTATGCCGTCCAGCCAGGCGCGTCGCAGCTCGCCGAGCAGCCGCCCATAGAGCGGGCCAGGCTTCAGGCCGGTGATCGCGGCCAGGGCGCGCCCATCAATCGCCGGCCTGACGAAGCGCCACTGCCGGGCGAAACGCTCGATATTGGCGCGAACCTCCGCCCCCGGCGCGGCGGCCCACCCGACAAGCCAGCCCACTTCGCTGACCGGCTCGAGGATTGCGACCACCTCGCTGGCCGGAACCGGGCCGTCCAGCCGGGGCAGCTGCCCGATCACGGCGCGCGCGTCCTGAAGATGGTTGAGATAGACACGTGAGAATTGCAGGCGCCGTCCCAGGCGCTCCAACTCGTCGGCGGGCAGCCGGCTGGTGAGCAGCGCGAAGGTGCTCAGCATCCAGTTGTCGAACTCCGCCAGCGAGGGCCAGGGGTGGTTCTCGCGCGCGTAGCGGATGGCGTAGAACGCCCCGCGCACCCAGTCGTCGATACGCAGGTCGGGGTGAATCTGCTGCAAAATACCCAGCCGTTCCAGGCGGCTGAGCGCCCGCAGCGGCTCCGTTTCGGCCAGCATCGCGGCGAACTCATGGCGAATCCGATCGCCGCTGACCCGGTCGAGCAGGCTAAGCGCACTCTGGATCAGCTCCTCGGTGCGCTCTTCGATCCGGAAGCCAAGCCGCTGCTCCAGGCGCACGGCGCGCAGCATCCGCGTAGGATCGTCCACAAAGCTCAGGCTGTGCAGCACGCGGACGACGCCGTCTTTCAGGTCTTGCTGCCCGCCGTAAAAATCCAGCACATCGCCAGGCGGTCCCGGCGCCAGCCGGATCGCCAGGGTATTGATCGTGAAGTCGCGCCGGTACAGGTCCAGCTTGATCGAGCTGCGCTGAACGGTCGGCAGCGCGGTCGGCTCTTCGTAGAACTCACGCCGCGCCGAGACGAAATCGATCGCGCGCGGCACGGCGCCAGGCTCGGCGTCGAGCTTGAGAGTGCGCAGCACCTCCGCGTCGAGCAGCCATTTGGCCGTGCCGAACTGGGCATGACTGCGCACGTCGCCGCCGTACAGCGCCTGCAAGCCCTTCACCAGCGTCAGCGCTTCGCCCTCGACGACGAGGTCGATGTCTTTGTTAGGAATGTCCAGCAGCACGTCGCGCACGAACCCGCCGACCAGGTACAGCCCGACCTGCTGCGCCTGCGCCTGCTGCGCGATAGTTTCCAGCAGCCGCCAGGTCGCCGGGGCGAGCGTGCGCCGCAGCCGCGTCACAATCGCCTCGCGCCGCGTCTCGTCTTCGGCCTGCCCCCACTGCTTGATCAGATCGGTCCGCGTCACGATTCCTAGCAGCCGCCCGTCGGCGTCGATCACCGGAATCTGGCCCCAGCCGGAGCGCATCATCCGCTGCTGGAGAATGTCAATTGAGTCGGACGGGCGGACGGTGACCGCGCCGGTGTCCATCACCTGCCGGACCGGCGACGGCCCCAGCCCGTGATGCATGGCCCGGTCGACGGCGCGGCGCGTGACCAGCCCAACCGGGCGGTTGTCAGCATCGACCACCGGATAGCCCTCGTGCCCGGTCCGCGTCATGCGCTCATACACGGTGCGGACGCGATCATCGGCGCGCACGGTCTCGACGCCGACTGACATCAGCGCCTGAACGCGCACTGAGGCAGAAGTGACCGAGGGCAGCATATCCAGGATTTGCTGGCGCACTACCGGAACCTGCCGGTCGCGGATCAGAGCAGCGGCGGCGCGCCCGTGTCCCCCGCCACCGAAGCGCCGCGCGACCTGCGAAACGTCGATGGAGTCAGTTGTGCCGCGTGCGACAAGCTGAATATCGCTGCCAAGCTGGACCAGCACGAAGACCGCGCTCGGCTCGTACAGCTCGCGCAGCTTGTGCGCGAGCGTGGCGATCTCGTCAACCGGCTCGTTGGCGGATGCCGTCGCCAGCAGCACAGGATGGCCGTTAACGGTATGCGTCTCCGTCGCCTCGAGCAGCCGCTCGTAGAGCGCGCGCTGATCCGGCAGCAGCCGGTGCTGCAAGAATTCGCGCACCACGTCGAGATCAGCGCCGCATTCCATCAGCCAGGCCGCGCAGCGCATGTCGCGGGCGGTCGTCGTCCCATAGGAGAGCGACCCGGTATCCTCATAGATACCGAGTATCAGCAGCGTCGCTTCGAGCGGCTCCAGCGTGATGTGGCGCCGGTGAATCTCTTCGACCAGCAAGGTCGTCGCCGCGCCAACCGGCTCGCCGGAGAAGGTCTGCTCGGCGCTCAGATCGCGATCCAGTGGGTGATGATCGATGAAGTGAATAGGAGTGTCGGGGCGCATGCCGCGCACGGTCGTGAAGCTCTGCGTGTCCACCACAGTCACGCCGTCCACCTGCCCGCCGCGCTTCAGATCATCGGGCAGGCGAAACGGAAAGGCCGTGTTGTACAGGTTCAGAAACTGCTCGACGTTGCGGTTGACGCGGCGCGGCAGCACCGGGATGGCCGCCGGGTCCAGCTTCCACGCGGCGAACAGCGACGCCAGCGCGTCGAAATCCGCGTTATCATGTGTCAGAATCAGCTTCACAGCGGCCCCCGCAGGCGCGCTCATGGCTGGCTAACCGAGCGCGTCCCACACCGCGAGCTTGGCCTGCACGCGCCGGATCACCTCGTCGGTAAACTCGCTCGTCGTCGCGTGCCCGCCCAGGTCCGCCGTCCGCACGCCATCGTACACCGCTTCGAGCGTCGCTTCGCGGATCGCGCGGTGAACCCGGCGCAGCGGCTCGCGCTCGGTGTAATTCAGCAGCGTCGCGCCCGCCAGAATCATCGCAATCGGGTTGGCGACGTTTTTCCCTTGCAGCGAGGGCGCGGTCCCATGTGTCGCCTCGGCGATCACCGCGCGGATCGTCAGCTCATCGTCAAAGCTGAGAATCAACGACTCTGAGCCAGCGATCGTGCCAAACATCTTCATCACCAGGTCAGACAGGTTGTCGCCGTCGCGGTTCAGGGCCGGGATCACCAGCGGCTCGCCTTCGGTCTCCAGCAGGAGCGCGTAGGTCGCATCGATCAACTGCGGATCGTAGCGCACCGAGGGGTGGCGCAGCGCCGCCGCGTCTAGTTCCTCTTTGAACATTGCTTCGTAGATCGGGCTGACGGTGAACTTCGGTCCCCCGAAGACCTTGGCCCCGCTGCGCTTCGCGTAGACGAATGCGAACTCCGCGACAGCGCGGCAGGTGCGGCGCGTGATCTTTTCGGTGCGATAGGCAATTTCGTCCAGCCCTTCGCCCTCGCGCCACTCCTTAGCGCCGTAGGCATCATCGACTGCCATCCGCACCACGGCGATCGGCGCGTGCACCCCAGCAATTGGGCGCACCGGTGGAATGCGCCGCCCGACGCGCAGAATCACCTGCGCGTTGATCGCTTCGCGCAGGATCGCGTTCGGGCTGCCCACGTCGTCCGGATCGCTCGGCGTAATCGTCGCCGCTTTCAGCCCCAGCCCGTACTGGACCACCGCGGCGGCGGCCTCATGCACGACCGCGTTCTTCGTCTTGCGCCGGTTTTCAAGCGACAGGTCAAAGCGCCGGAAGTCAACCCCCAGCGGGCTGGCAAACGGCTGCACCACGCGCAGCGCCTCTTCGAGCAGCTCCTGCCCGGTCTGATCCCCTTCGAGGACCACAATGGTCGTGGCCTGGTCATTGCTCAAGGCAGCAGGTCCTTTCTTGACGTGAGGCGCGGGCGAGCGCGGCCCGCCCGGCAGTAGCCCAAGCTTGCGTCACAGACAGCGAGGAATGCGCTGGTTGCGCCATGTGTGCGATCTGCGCTGATTTGCGCTCTACGCTGATTATAGCGTGTCACCAGTACGGGCGCAGGCGAACCCGGCTGTGCCCATCAGCCCAACAGCTCGACCGCCAGCCAGACCAGCACGACCGCGTTGGCGACGATTAGAAACGCCATCTGGATGCGCCCGCTGGCGTCGATAGCGGTCGTGCCACGCGCGTCCGTGCCCGGTCGAAAGAGGAGAAACAGCGGCGCCAGCAGCACCGGCACGATCAGCAGCCACAGCGGCCACAGCCCCAGCGCGACGGTCGCGATCAGGCACGTCGCGGCCAGCGTCAGGCTGAGATACATCAGCCGCCGGGTATTCGCCTCGCCGACCAGCCACGCCGTATTGCGTAGGCCCGCCGCCCGGTCAACCTCAAAATCACGCGCCTGGTTATACAACTGGCCGTAGGCCGAAGCCAGCGCCGCACCGAGCGCCACCAGCCAGATTGCGCCGGGCGCACCGTCGTAGGCAAAGTAACCAGCCAGGAACAGCAGCGCGCTCAGCATCAGCACATGCGACAGGATATCGACGGCAGGCCGCGCCTTGAGGCGAACTGCCCGCCACGAATACAGCACCGATAACACCAGCGTCAGCGCGCCGATCCAGAACGCCCCGGCGCTGACCCCCGCGTACAGCGCCAGCGCCACGATACCGAGCGCCAGCGCCACTGCCCACCCTTCGCGCGAGCGAACTTCCCCGGTTGCGACCGGATTGCGCGCCGCTCGCGCCGGATCGTGCGCGTCGTCCGCTGCGTCCTCGATGTCGTTGATCATGAACGCCACCGTCATCGCCAGGATATTGGCGACCGTGACGGTCAGCAGGCGCCAGTCGAGCGTCACCCCCGCCCGGTTATGCGCCGCCATCAGCCCGCCGACGAGCGTCAGCGGAATAGTAAACAGCGTGTGCTCTTTCCAGCGCGACAGCCGCACCAGCCCGGCGATCCAGGTCTGCGGTGTGCGCGCGCGTCGGACGTTCAACTCAGCCTCCGCAGAAAACGAGACGTGAACCAGAACCGGATCGCGAGTGTAGCGCAGCCGGGCAGCGCCTGCCAGACCGCCCAACAGCGGGAGGCGCGCTGCCGTCTGAAGTGACACACCGCTACGTCACGGATAACTTCTGCCACTTGGGAAACCTGCGCCAGCCCTTTATAGTGGGGACAGTGGCAGATAGCGGGCCACAGTACGCCCTTTACTTAGTGGTGGAGAACAGGACAACAAGACTTATGAGCATTGTATGGGAGTCACGCTACGCTCTCCGCATGAAAGGGATCACCAGTTCCACGATCCGCGAATTGTTGAAGCTGACGCAGCGTCCCGAAATCATTTCGTTCGCGGGCGGTCTCCCCGCCGCCGAGTACTTTCCCATCGAGCGTTTCAAAGAGGCGTGCAGCCGGGTGCTGGCGCAGTCGGGCCGGCAGGCGCTGCAATACGCTACGACCGAGGGATACCCCCCGCTGCGCGAGCTGATCGCGGCGCGCCTGTGCGCCAGCGGCGTGTGCGTGGACGCCGATAATGTGCTGGTCACGTCTGGCTCACAACAGGCGCTCAGCCTGATCGGCGCGCTGTTGATCAACCCTGGTGATCGCGTGCTGATCGAGGAGCCGACGTATCTCGGTGCGCTCCAGGCATTCGCGCTATATCAGGCAAGCTATATCGGCGTTCCGCTGGACAACGACGGCATCCGCACCGATCTGCTTCCACAGGCGCTTCTGCACGGGCCAAAGTTTATGTATATCCTGCCGAATTTTCAGAATCCGGCAGGCGTCACGCTCAGCCAGGCGCGGCGGCGCGAGCTGGTGGACATCTCGCACCAGACCGGCGTGCCTATCGTGGAAGATGACCCGTATGGCGAGCTGCGTTTCGAGGGAGAACCGGCGCGTCCCATCGTATCGATCGACGCCGAGGCGCTGGGCCTGGGCAGCACGGCATACAGCGGCAACGTGATTGAGCTGGGTACTTTTTCGAAGACGCTCGCGCCCGGCCTGCGGGTCGCCTGGATTATCGCACCGAAGGAAGTCATCGGGCGGCTGGTCCAGATCAAGCAGGGGACCGACCTGCACTCCAGTATTTTTACGCAGATGGTCGTCTACGAGGTCGCCAAAGACGGCTTCCTCGACGAGCATATCGCCCAACTGCGCGAGGTCTATCGCAAGCGCCGTGACGCGATGCTGGCCGCGCTGGATCGGCATATGCCCGCTGGTGTGGAATGGACGCAGCCAACCGGCGGCCTGTTCCTGTGGCTGAAATTCCCGGAAGGCACGCCGATCACCGAGTTGTTCCAGGCAGCGGTTCAGCGCGACGTGGCGTTCGTGCCGGGGCAGTCGTTCTTTACGCGGCCCGATTGTCCGCCCACCGCGCGGCTGAACTTCTCGTGCATGGACGAAGAGCGCATCGCGGAAGGGATTCACCGTCTCGCCATCGCCGTGTCCGAGATGCTACCCACCGCGCAGCCTGTCCCTGGCGCATAGCGGAGTCGCGCATGAACTGGCTGAACCAATACGAGCCGAAGAAAGCCACCGCGCACGAAGCAGTGCAGGCGCTGAAATCCGGTTACCGGATATTTATCACCGGCAACTGCTCGGTCCCGCAGAAGGTGATGGAAGCCGTCAACGAGCGGGCGCCCCAGCTTCAGAACCTGAAGCTGATCCAGGTGCTCACGGTCGGCAAGGCGGACTACGTCAAGCCAGAGCTGACGCCGCATATTCGCGTCAACTCGCTGTTCATCAGCGAAAACGTGCGCGAGGCGGTTAACGACGGACGCGCCGACTTCACACCGGTCTTTCTCTCGGAAATCCCCGATCTGTTCAAATCGGGCCGCCTGCCAATCGACGTGGCGCTGATCCAGGTCACGCCGCCGGACAAGAACGGCTACTGTTCCTACGGCGTCGAGGTGGGGGTGACCAAGCCCGCCGCTGAAAGCGCCAAGATCGTTATCGCCGAAGTCAATCCGAACATGCCGCGCACGCTCGGCGATAGTTTCATCCACGTCTCAAAGATCGACTACGTGGTCGAGGTCGATTACCGGCTGCCTGAAATCCAGATGGGCATCTCGTCTCCAGAGCAGGACGCAATCGCCGAGCATCTGGCGGCGCTGATCCCAGACGGCGCGACGCTGCAAATGGGCATCGGCGGCATCCCGGACGCGGTCCTGAAGAAACTGACCAATCACCGTCATCTGGGCGTGCATACCGAGTTGTTCGCCGATGGCGTGGTGGAGCTGGTCGAGCGCGGGGTGATCACCAACGAGCGTAAGACGTTTCATCCCGGCAAGATCGTCGCGGGCTTCGTGCTGGGGACGCAGCGGCTGTACAGCTTCGTGGACGACAACCCGATTGT
>JADLHR010000487.1 GCA_020848665.1 Anaerolineae bacterium | reverse complement strand
CTACGGGCGAGTGCATTCCCCGCCAGCGGTGGATGAAGCGCGACGCGCAGGACATCGCCCGCTTGCAGCGCCAGAAGGAACGCTTCCCGAAGGGCAGCCCGGAACGCCGCAAGGTCCTGCGCGCGCTGAGCCACGCTTACCAGCGCGCTACCAACCGGCGCACCGACTTCGCGCACCAGGCAAGCCGCCAGCTGGTTGACCACTCCGGCCTGATCGTTTTTGAAGACCTGGACATCCCCGACATGCAGTCCAACGGGAACCGTATCGTCAATCGGGGCATCGCGGACGTGGCCTGGGGTCAGTTCGTGCAGTTCACCACGTACAAGGCTGCAAGCGCCGGTCGTGCTGTGCTGCGCGTCAATCCCAGGGGCACGACGTAGGAGTGTGCCAGTTGTGGTTCGATCGTCCCCAAAGACCTGAGTGTGCGGGTTCACGACTGTCCTGACTGCGGTCTGACGCTTGACCGCGATTTGAACGCATCGCTGAACATTCTGGCTCGCGGGCTGGCGAGCCTCCGGCTTTGACCGGTAGAAGCCCCCGGCTTTAGCCGTGGGGAGCAGTCACGATATTGATAGCTCAGCCAATCCATGATTCGCGTAGTGATTCAGCGGCAGCAATCACGAGAGCATATATCCATGCAAAAGGATGTCCGTTTAAGATCAGGCGGAAGTAGCAGTGGATAGGAACGTTCCGCCCCCCTATTCGCCTACTACCAGGTCGTCGAGCATTTTCGTGATAGTAGCGCGTAATGCGGGGAGATCATCGACTGCATCCCATATGAATTCAAGAATAACTTCTTCGTAGTGATGCGCGAGAAAATCACGAAAGCCGATAAGCTTGCGCCAATCTACCTGAGGATTGGCATTACGTAGATTGTCAGGAAGGCGCTTGGCAATTTCACCGATGACTTCATACGAACGAGTCACCGCCTTGCGCGTTTTGGCGTCTGTGAAGAACCCAGGTTTCCCCTCTGAGGTGAACGTTGCGATATCATCCAGTTCCTGCAACAGATCGCGTAGATAATCTGCCGGTGATTTCTTGCTCATAAGGGGACCGCATCCTCCAGCACAGAACGCATAAACTCTCTATCCGGCGCAGAGTCAGGAATCAGGCTAACCTCCCGCCCCAGTAAGTCTTTCATATCCAGCCACAGCCCGACCAGATCAAAGACTGAACGCGGGCTTGGAATGGTCATCAACAGGTCCACGTCACTATCAGGCCGAGCTTGGCCACGAGCAACACTACCCACCACGCGCACGTTCGACGCACCATGCTTGGCAGCGAGGTCAATCACCGCTTGACGCTTGTCGCCGATGACCTCATCAATCCCCAACCCACGCGAGCTACGGACCATTAGTTGCTCCTTCTACTTGCTCGCTCATGCCTCTATTGTACACGCGCCGCCCGACACAGAAACAAAGAAACACCCGCTCTTGTCCAAGCGGGTGCATCGATTGCTGAGAATCGTTCTCTGCCTCAGCCTACGTGGCCTGCTTCTGACGCATCAGCGCCAGCCGCAGACCGCCCATCGCATTCATGTCCACCGGGTGAACGCGGCGCGTGTGCGGCAACTTCTTGCGATCGTAGGTTTTGCCGCCGTACCACTCGCGCAAGAATGGCGCCACCATTCGATTGTTCATATCCGCTCACAATTGAGCAGGTAGCGTGTTTATGCCAGAACCGTTCTCCGAGCACCCTACTCTGCTGTATCAACATCGGCAAGCACCTGGACGATAGCGGCCTGCAGTGCCGGTAGATCCTCAACTGCGTCCCACACGTACTCCAAGATCACTTCTTCGTAGTGGTGAGCCAGGAAATCCCGGAAACTGATCAGTTTGCGCCAGTCAATTTGTGACGAGGCTGCCCATACATCATCTGGTAAGCGCTTGGCGATTTCACCAATAATCTCATACGACCGGATGACCGCTTTGCGGGTCTTGATGTCGGCAAGAAATGCTGTCTTCCCCTCTGTGGTAAACATAGCGATGTCGTCCAATTCGCGGAGCATATCCCGCAGATAGTCCGCCGGCTGTTTCTTGCTCATAAGGGAACCGCATCCTCCAACACGGAGCGCATAAAGGCTTCATCCGGAGCTGAATCGGGAATGATGCTCACAGCGCGGCCAAGCAGATCCTGCATATCGAGCCAAAGCCCGACCAAGTCAAAAATTGAACGGGGACCGGGAATGGTCATCAACAGGTCAATGTCGCTGTCAGTGCGGGCTTCGCCACGTGCAACGCTGCCCACCACCCGCACATAAAATGCGCCGTGCTTGGCGGCCAGGTCAATCGTACCCTCGTCCGCGCTTCCTTTGCGTGACAACCTGCCGCGCAGCACAGTGCTCCTTACTCCACTCCTTCCATGCTTCACGGATGCGAGCCTACCCGGTTAACAAGCGAGCGCTACGGCAGCGCACAGAAAAATACTTCTTTCATCTAAGAGATTCATGTACAAACGGGTGATGACTCGCGCTTGCATTCCGCGTAATCTGAGAGAATGGGGTCTGTGTCGGCTTTCATGGTGCTCTTTCATTGCCCTCCCACGCCCCGCATTGCGGCCCTTAGTGGTTCTCAGAGTCCCCTGAGGAGGAACCTGTATGAAAGACAAAGGCTTTCTGTCACAGGCCACCACCGACACTGTCCTCAGCCGGCGCAGCTTCATGAAATGGAATGCTGCGCTGGGTGGCACAGCAGTGTTGATGAAGGGTGGTTTGTCGCTCGGAACAAGGGCTGACAAAGCTGCCGCCCGCGCCGACGAGAAGATCGTCTGGAGCGCGTGCGTCGTCAACTGCGGCAGTCGCTGCCCGCAGCGGCTGCACGTTCGAGATGGCGTGGTGGTGCGCGTCGAGACGGACAATACCGGCAATGATGAGTTCGGTCAGCACCAAGTTCGCTGTTGCGTGCGCGGGCGGACGGTCCGCCAGCGGATTTACAGCGCCGACCGGCTCAAGTACCCGATGAAGCGCGTCGGCAAGCGCGGCGAGGGCAAATTCGAGCAGATTTCGTGGGAAGAAGCCTTCGACCTCATCGCCGACAAGCTCAAGGCGCTCATCGACCAGTACGGCAACGAGTCGATTTATCTCAACTATGGGACGGGCACGCTGGGAGCGCTGATTGCGACCTCGTGGCCGCCCGGCGCGACGGTCGTCGCGCGTTTGATGAACTGCGTCGGCGGCTATCTGAATCACTACGGCGACTACAGCGC
Organism: Anaerolineae bacterium; assembly: GCA_020848665.1. Classification (GTDB taxonomy): domain Bacteria; phylum Chloroflexota; class Anaerolineae; order Aggregatilineales; family Aggregatilineaceae; genus DYGX01. The sequence continues at coordinate 3,292 of JADLHR010000487.1, read as the reverse complement.
CGCGCAGATCGAGTCGGCCCTCCCCTATACTTACGGCAACACTTGGGCCGACACCTGGGTGATGAACAACAGCATCGAGGACATCGTCAACAGCAAGCTTCTGGTCTACTTCGGCAACAATCCCGGCGAGACCCGCATGAGCGGCGGCGGCATGATCTACAGCCTCCAGCACTATAAACAACTCAGCGGGGCCAAGATGATTATGATCGACCCGCGCTTCACCGATACCGCCGTGACCGCCGCCGACGAGTGGGTCCCGATCAACCCCGGCACAGACGCGGCGCTGGTTAGCGCGCTAGCCTACGTCATGATCAGCGAGAACCTGCACGACCAGGAGTTTCTTGAGCAGTACTGTATCGGCTTCGACAAAGAGCATATGCCCGAAGGCTACGAGGATCAGGACAGCTACAAGGACTATATCCTGGGCACCGGCGCCGACGGCATAGCCAAAACGCCTGAATGGGCCGGGCCGATCACCGGCATCCCCGCCGCTAAGATCGTCCAGCTCGCCCGCGAGATCGCGCTGTCCAAGCCGTGCTACGTGACGCAGGGCTGGGGGCCGCAGCGCCAGGCCAACGGCGAGCAGAACAGCCGCGCCATCCCGATGCTGTCGATCCTGACGGGCAACGTTGGCATCCCCGGCGGCAGTACCGGCGCGCGTGAATCCGGTTACGGTATTTACATGGCTGGCTTCCCGACCCTTTCTAACCCGGTGCAGACCTACATCTCCGTCTTCAACTGGCCGGACGCGATCACGCGCGGGCCGGAAATGACGGCGCTAAAGGACGGCGTCATCGGCAAGGACAAGCTCGACGTACCGATCAAGTTCATCTGGAACTACGCCAGCAACTGCCTGATCAACCAGCACGCCGACGTGAACTACACCCGGCAGATTCTCGAAGATGAATCGCTGGTCGAGATGATCGTCACGATCGACGTACACATGACGCCCAGCGCCAAGTTCGCCGACATCCTGCTGCCAGACACCACCATCTACGAGAAGACCGACATCGCGATCAACGGCGACACCAGCAACATGGGCTACTCGATCTTCTGCGAACAGGCGGTCGAGCCGCTGTACGAGACCATGCACGTCTACGACATGTGCGCCGAGATCGCCAAGCGCCTGGATGTTGAGCAGGCGTTCACCGAAGGGCGCTCGGTCGAAGACTGGATTCGCTACTGCCTGGACGAGACGCGCAAAGGCAACCCGGACTGGCCGAACTACGATGAGTTCAAGGCGATGGGCATCTACAAGGTCACCAACCCCGGCGACCCTTTCATCGCCTACAAGAGTTTCCGCGACGACCCCGAAGCCAACCCGCTCGCCACGCCGTCCGGCAAGATTGAGATTTTCTCGGCCCGCCTCCACGACATCGGCCAGACTTGGGATCTGGAAGAGGGCGACGTAATCACAGGCCTGCCGATCTACGTCTCCACCTGGGAAGGCGTTGACGACCCGCTTCGGGAGAAGTTCCCGCTGCAACTGATCAGCGCGCACTATAAACAGCGCACACACTCCACCTACGGCAACGTGCCCTGGATGAAGGCCGCCGCGCCGCAGGTCGTCTGGATCAACACCCTTGATGCTGAGGCGCGCGGCATCCAGAACGGCGACCTGGTGACAGTTTTTAACGACCGGGGCCGCTCGCGCGTTCCGGCCCGCGTCACATCGCGCATTATCCCCGGCGTGGCTCAACTGTCGGAGGGCGCGTGGTACTCACCCGACGAAGCTGGTGTTGACGAGAGCGGCTGCGTCAATGTCCTGACCCGCTATCGCCCCTCGCCTCTCGCCAAGGGGGACCCGATGCATACCTGCCTGTGTGAGATCGAGAAGGCGTAAAGGAGGCTAACAGCATGGCGAACCAGCTTGCATTCTACTTCAACACCGCGCGCTGCACCGGCTGCAAAGCCTGCCAGGTCGCGTGCCAGGACAAGCACGACCTGTCGCCTGAGATGCGCTGGCGGCGGGTAGCCGAGTTCTCCGGCGGGGAATGGACCCGCAACCCGGACAACACCTACTCGCACAGCGTATTCGCCTACTACGTATCGGTGGCCTGCAACCACTGCGAGCAGCCGATCTGCAAGGAAGTCTGCCCGGCGGCGGCCATCAGCAAGCGCGACGACGGCATCGTGCTGATCGACGAGGACAAGTGCATTGGCTGCCGCTACTGCGAGTGGGCCTGCCCCTACGCCGCGCCGCAGTTCAACGACGACAAGGGCACGATGTCTAAGTGCACCTTCTGCTCGGACTACATTGACGCCGGTCAGTCTCCGGCCTGCGTGGCGGCCTGCCCGTCGCGCGCGCTGGAATTCGGCGAGCTGGAGGAGCTGCGCGCCAAGTACGGCACGCTGGCCGAGGTCGCGCCGCTGCCCGAAGCCCGCTTCACCGACCCGGCGCTGGTCATCAACCCCACTGCCCATACCCAGCCGGTTGCCTCGCGCGCCGGCGTGCTGGCAAACCCGGAGGAGATTTAGCGATGGACGCTCGTGAATGGGCTTTGATTGCCTTCACCATCCTCAGCCAGATGGCGGTTGGCTCGTTCATCATCCTGGGCATCGTGCACTTCTTCGCCGCCCGCCAGTGGGGCGAGGCCGAGGCGGACCGCCTCAGCGACCGCGCCCTGCTCGCCATCGGCCCGGTGCTGGTGCTCGGCACGATCGCCTCGCTGTTCCATCTGGGCAACCCGCTGAACGCCTACCGTGCCATCGCCAACCTCGGCGAGTCGTGGCTCAGCCGCGAAATCCTCTCGAACGTGCTGTTCATCGGGCTGGGCGCGATCTTCGCCTTCATGCAGTGGCGCAAGATCAGCACCCCGGCCAACCGGACCATCGTGGCCTGGGTCGCGGCCCTCGTCGGGCTGGTGCTGGTCTTCAGCATGTCGCAAATTTACATGCTGCGCACCGCGCCCGCCTGGAACACGCTCGCCACGCCGGTGACGTTCTTCACCACGACCTTCCTGCTCGGCACGCTGGCGGTCGGCGCGGCCTACGTGGTCAACTACGCCTACGTGCGCCGCACCGAGGCCGGGCGCGCTGGCACGCAGGCCGAGATTCTGCGCGCTGCGCTGCGCTGGCTGGCGCTGGCGGCGGTGGTGCTGGTCGGCGTTCACCTGGTCGTGCAACCGCTCTACATCGCCCACCTGTCGAGCAGCGGCGTGGCCGCTGCTCAGCGCGCGGTCGATACCCTGATGGGCGACTACGGCCTGCTGTTCGCGCTCCGGCTGGGGCTGGTCTTCCTCGGCGCGGGGGTGCTCGGCTTCTTCGTCTATCGCAGCGCCAGCAGCCCCGG
>JADLHR010000486.1 GCA_020848665.1 Anaerolineae bacterium | reverse complement strand
GTCTGCTGCGTGGCTGGCCGTGGGCGCAGGGCGCGCTGGCGGCGGCGGTGGTCGCGCTGGCGCTCAGTACGCTTATTTTCTTCCTGCCATCCGGCCTGACCGCGATCGGTAACGTGCTCGCGGGTGCAGTGCGCGGGCTGAGCGAGCGGCCAGCAGGTGCGACGGTCGCCTTCCCGCTGCTGATCGCGCTGCGCTATGAGCCGGGGGTGGTGCTGTTTGGCGTGTTGGCGGCGATCCACGCCGTGCGCGAAGGTGGCTTCTTCGAGCGCGCGCTGGCCGGGTGGCTGCTGGCCGGGATCGCCGGCGGGCTGGCTTATGCCGGGGCGACGGCAGCGCACGCGCTGTGGGTGACGCTGCCGCTGGCCGCGCTGCTCGCGCTGGCGATCACGCGCTGGCTGACCGAGCGGCCCGGCGTGGTCTGGAACGTGCCGCGCGGCGGCGTAACGCTCCACGCCGCGATCACGTTCGCGCTGTGGAGCGCGGTCGGGCTGAGCCTGGTGCTGATGGGCAAGCAGATTCTGCTGGACCTGCCTGCCGGTGTGACGCGGCTCGGCGCGCTGGCCGAGCGTATCTTCGACGGGCTGTACAGCCGCCGCAGCGCCAGCAGCGAGATGATCGAGGTGCAGGGCGCGCAGGTCTTCAGCACGACGCTTGGCTTCATCCAGCTTCGCTCCCTGCTGACCGTGCTGCTGAGCCTGCTGGTCGGCATCCTGTATTTTCTGGTCGGCAGCCTGTGGGGCGCGCGGACTGCGTGGCGCGGTCTGGCGCTCGGCACGCTCGGCGTGCTGCTGCTCTACGGCCTGGGCGTCGGCGGACACACTGCGTTTCAGGCCAGCGGTGACCCGCGTGCGCTGTGGTATCCTGACCCGGTAACTGACGACGTGCGCGAGTTGGAAACGACGCTCGAAACAATGAGCCTGCGCGCCACCGGCACGCCGCACCTGATCGGCATCACGGCGCGCGTCCCGGACGACGGCGCGCTGGCCTGGGCGCTGCGCCGCCATCCGAACACGACGTTCGCTGGCGGCCTGGGGCCGGAAGTCCGTTCGGCGGCGGTGATCGCGCCCTGGACCGATCCGGCGCCAGTGCTCGGCGCGAGCTATATCGGCAAGGACCTGATCACACGACGCGCCTGGTCTCTGGATTCGCTTTCGTGGCGTGATATGATTATGTGGCTCTATCGCGGGGCGTCGCGCGTCACGCCTGCGCCGAGCGAGACGATTATGCTGTGGGTGCGCAGCGATGTCTACGGCGTCGAGAATGTCCCAGGCGCGCCATGAGGAATTGCCAGGGCCAGAGTGTAATGAGACTATGACCGGAGCCAGGATGACCAGCGAGCCACCTCTCCTGCCGCGCGCCGACCCTGTTGCTGAGCGCGCCGCCAACGACCCCGACCTGCCGGACCTGATCACGCGCTGTCTGGATGGCGATCAGGTGGCGTTCGCGGCGCTGTACGAGCGGTATGCCCCGGCGCTTTACCGGCTGGCGTACAGCGTGCTGCTCGACGCGCAGGACGCCGAGGACGTGCTGCAAGAGTCGATGGTCTACGCCTTCCGCAACCTGGATCGCTACGACCCGGCGCGTGGCGCGTTCCGCACCTGGCTGTACACGATCACAATCAGTCGCTGTCGCAATGCGCGCCGTCGCAAGTGGCTGCCGACTGTCACGCTGGGGCATCTGCTGACGCTCGGCGTCGAGCCGCCGACCCCGCCCGCCGAATCGCCGGAAGCGCGCGCAGCCTGGCGCGAGCTTCAGGCATCGCTGGCCGAGGCGCTGCGCACGCTGTCACCTCGCCTGCGCGAGGCGGTTGCGCTGCGCTATGGGCAGGGGCTAACCTATCGCGAGATGGCCGAGATCATCGACTGTCCGCAGAAGACTGCTGAGAGCCGCGTCCGGCTGGCGCATGAGCAGCTTCGCAAGGCGATGAGCGCCGCCGATCAGGCCGCGCTTGAGGAGCTGTGGAGCCTGTAGCGAGGAAGTTGCAGCGAGCGACGATGTTCAACCGTCACGTCACACCCCTGATCGCCCGCTATGTGGAGGGGCAGCTGCGCCCGGCGCAGCGCGCCCAGGTTGTCAACCACGTGCGCGCCTGCGCCGCGTGCCGCGCTGCGCTGGCCCGCGAGGAGCGAATCGCGGCGGACCTGCGGCGCGAGATGCCGCGCCTCGGCCAGCCCGACGCGGCCCGGATCGATCGCGTCTGGTCGGGCGTGTGGCGCGACGTCGAGACCGCGCCGCGCCGCGCGCGCGCGCACCGCTCGACGTGCCTGCCGGGGCTGAGTGTGGCGCTGGCGATGCTGGTCATGCTCGCGCTGGCGCTGCCGCTGCTGGCGCAGAGCGGAATGCGCGCCGAAGCTGCGCCGTTCGAGCCGGGATCGAACCTGGTCCGCAGCACGGCCTCGCCCACGCCGGGCGGGACCGACGAGGCGCGGACCGATACACCGGCCAGCCGGGCAGCGCGCGCTAACCCGCTGGCAACCGTCGCGCTGGCCCCGGCGGTGGGCGCCAGCCCGGTCCCGATGCCGATCTCGACCGCCTGGCCGGAGGCGCCGACCGACCCGGCCACACGCTGACAGCCTGTGACTGCTCTTGACTGCCTTTAGCGGCTCGTGCTTATTCTCCGCTTCCGAGTGAGATTGCGACGTATGGCAACACGCGACAAAACCTATGCCCTGCCCGAAACCGCGCCCCGCGAGGCAGCGATGAACCGCCTGCTGGCGCGCGCGTACACGCTGAACTGGGAAGTGATCGCCTACGCCGCGATCCTCGTTCTGGCGCTGGTGACGCGTTTCGTGGACCTGGGCACGCGCGTGATGAGCCACGATGAGAGCCTGCACACTTATTACTCGTGGCGGCTGTACGAGTTCGGCGAGTTCCAGCACACGCCGCTGATGCACGGCCCGCTGTTGTTCCACATGACGGCGCTGGCATATTTCCTGTTCGGGGACAACGACTTCACGGCGCGCCT
>JADLHR010000485.1 GCA_020848665.1 Anaerolineae bacterium | reverse complement strand
ATCCGGCCAACACCTCGAAGGCCGCTTCGACCGCCGCCGAAGTGGTCATATCGACCCCTGCCAGCTTGAGCGCGTCGAGCGGGTAGAGCGACGACCCCGCCTTGAGAAAGGCGAGATAGGACTCGGCAGCGCCTGGCGCGCCAGACAGGATTCCCTGCGCCAGCGCGTGGGCGGCGGAAATCCCGGTCGCGTATTGGAAAACGTAGAAATTGGCGTACAGGTGGCCGAACTGCGCCCAGGTGATGCCGACGCGGTCCCGGTCAACATACATCTCGCCGCCGTAGCCTTCTTCGAACAGCGCCGCCATACGCTCGTTCATCAGCCCCGCGGTCAGCCCTTCGCCGCGCTCGGTACGCTCGTGCATTTCCAGCTCGAAGCGCGCCAGCGTCGGCATCTGGAAGAAATAGCGGTGGAAGTTGTACATCGCTTCTTCGATCAGCGCGGTCTGGAAGCCCGGATCGTCCTGCGTGGCGAGCAGGTAGGCGCGGACCATCGCCTGATGGAAGTTCGAGGCGACTTCGGCCACGAACAGCGAGTAGTCGCTGTAGACCATCGGCTGATTCTGCCAGGTCAGATACGAGTGCATCGAGTGGCCCAGCTCGTGGGCGAGGGTGCTGAGCGAGTTGAGCGAGTCGTTGTAGCTCATCATGATGAAGGGGAACGTGCCCTTCCACCCACTGGAAAACGCGCCCTGTCGTTTGCCCTCGTTCGGATAGATGTCCACCCAGCGGTCGCGCAGGCTGCCCTGGCGCAGCGCGGTGACGTAGTCCTCGCCGAGCGGGCGCATCCCGTCCGCGATCCATTCGATCGCCTGGGGGTAGGGCACCTGCGGCTGCGCGTCGGTGAGCGGCGCCCAAACATCGTAAGGATGCAGCCTCTCCACGCCGAGCACGCGCCGCCGGATCGCCCAGTAGCGGTGCCAGGTTGGCAGGTTGCGGCGGAACGTGTCGATCAGCGTGTGGAACACCTCAACCGGGATGTTGTACGGAAACAGCGCCGCTTCCAGCGACGAGCTGTGCCCGCGCACCCGCGCCCTGAAAACGTCCTGCTTCAGCGCGGTGGCGAGATTGTTGGCGAACGTGTTTTTGCACGACAGGTACCCATCGGCGTAATGCTCCCAGGCGGTGCGGCGCAGCTCCCGATCCGGCGCGAGCATCAGCTCCGCGATCGTGCTCTGCGCGACGGGCGCAGTCGCTTCGTCGGAGCCGGTTGCCGATGCGAAGCGCAGATCGGCGTTCGCCAGCAGCATGGCGGTCGAGCCGACCGCGCCGAAGGGGTCGGCCAGCATCCCCAGAATCTCCTCGACTTCCGCCGAGCGCACGTGCGCCTGCCGGCGAAACAGGTCGTCGAAGTACTGCCGGTAAACTTGCAGTCGCGGATCGCGGTTCGCCCACTCGACCAGAGTCGCCTGCCCGATCGCCAGGATTTCTGGGTTGGCGAAGGCTCCCGCCGCGAGCACCTGGCTGAACAGCGCCGAGGCGCGGCTGTCCATCGCGGCGGCGTTCTGATCCGCCGTGTCGACCGCGCTCTCCATCCCGGCGTAGACCAGGGCTTTCCCGGCGCGGCCAAGAAGATCGGAATACGTGTCGAAGAAGCCAACCAGCAGCGCGGGGCCATCAGCCAGATGGTCCTTGAAGCGCGCCTGGAAGTCTGGAAGGGCGGCAGCTACCGCATCCAGCTCGGCGGCCCAGGCAGCGGGCGAGGGGAACACGCTCGGCGCGTTCCAGGTATGCTCCGGCGCGATGGCGCTGCGCGGAGGTAGAGAGTGGTTGGTCATCGGAGATGCTCCTTTGCTCGATCAGAATTCGGTGCCGTCCGTGTGTGCTGAGCGCGCTTACTGCGACCACTCGGTTGGCTGGCGATCCCAGCGGTGGGCGCGCAGCCGATGGATCAGGTCTGCCGGCAGCCCCTTGCCGTCGCTGGTGGCGATGTTGGCGCTGACATGGCGCAGCTTGCGCATTCCCGGAATAATCGTTGCGACGGCCGGGTTCGAGAGGATAAAGCGCAGCGCTATCTCGGCCATCGTCATCCCTTCAGGCATCAGCGGGCGCAGCGCCTCAGCGCGATCGACCGAGGCGTTCAGATTCTCCGGCACGAAGTACGAATTGCGCCAGTCACCTTCCGGCCAGCGCGAGTCCTTCGTCAGGGTACCGGTGAGCGTGCCCTCGTCGAAGGGGACGCGCGCGATCACGGCGACGTTCAACCGCTCGCAGGCGGGAAACAGGCGGTCTTCCGGGTTCTGGTCGAAGATATTGTAGATCACCTGCACGGCGTCGATCAGGCCGGTGTCGAGCGTGTCGAGCACGTTGTCCGGCTCCCAGCGGTTGACGCTGACCCCCCAGGCGCGTACTTTTCCCTGCGCTTTCAGCTCCTCGACGGCGCGCTGCCAGGCCGGGTCGCGCGCCCAGGTGTCTTCCCAGACGTGGAACTGCATCAGGTCGATAGCCGCGACGCCCAGGTTCTCCAGGCTTCGATTTGTGTAGTCCAAGATATAGCTATAAGGGAATACGTCTTCCAGCCTGAAGCCGCGCCGCGACGGCCAGACGCGATTCTTCGGCGGAATCTTGGTTGCGGTATACAGGCGCTCCGCAGGATGCTGGCGCAGCAGCTTGCCGAGCAGTCGCTCGCTGTGCCCGCCACCATACGCCCAGGCGGTGTCGAAGAAGTTGCAGCCCAGCTCGACCGACTGGCGCAGGGATTCCAGCGATTCGT
>JADLHR010000484.1 GCA_020848665.1 Anaerolineae bacterium | reverse complement strand
TGTGGAACAAAGTCAGCCAGATGGTGACGGCCAACGTCTCGACCGCCGAGCGGCAGGTCCACTCGCGCCATATCCTGGTCAAGGACGAGGCGCTGGCGCGCGATCTGCTGGCGCAGATTCAGGCAGGCGCGCTCACGTTCGAGGATGCGGCCAGGCAATATTCGCTCGATGGCTCCAGCAGCTACAACGGCGGCGACCTCGACTGGGTAGGCCGGGGCGATCTGCTCCAGCCCGAAGTCGAAGCGGCGATCTTCGCGCTTCAGCCCGGCGAGATGGCCTCACAGCCAGTCCGCAGTAGCCTGGGCTATCACCTGATCCAGACGCTGGAGGTGGCCGAGGGCCGTGCGCTGGACCCCGCCGCGCTGGCGCAGCAGAAGGAGCAGGCGTTCCTGTACTGGCTGGATCAGCAGCGCGCGGCGGCGGACATCCGGCGCTACTAGGCGCGACCAAGCACGACCTGAGCCGCCGGCGCGCCGTGGGCGTCGCCCGAACGGAGGGAGGACAGCTACCCGATGCGGGGTGCCAACATACTGTTTAACTTTGTGACGCTTGTGTTCGTGATCCTGACGCTGGGCATGATCGCATACGCGGTCGCAATCGCAGGCGACATCACCGCGCCGCCCTTTCTCGCGCCGCCGACGGACGTGCCGACGCCGACCCTGATCCCTGACCTGGGCACGCCGCTGCCGACGCCGTTCCTGCCAACGTTCACGCCGTCCCGCACGCCGCCGCCAACCAGCGCGCCAGAACTGACCCTGACGCCGGACGGGGACGCGGCTGCTGAGGCGACCGCCACGCCGACGCAGGCGCCCCGGATGCCGGCGGTGACAGTCACGCCGCGACCTCTCGCGCCGGAGCCAACCCAGCCTCCGCCGGAGGAAGGCGGCGAGGGCCAGGCAGACGAGACCGAATCGGACGCAGTCGGGAGCGCAGCGCGAGCAGCGCTCCCTCACTTTACGCCGACCGCCGCCGCGCCTGTGGTCGCCGTCGCGCTGGCGACTGTGCGTCCCAGCGCGACGCCGACGATCACGCTGACACCCGGTCCGCGTCCGACCAGCACCGTCACCGCTACGCCGCAGGGACCGGCCCCGCCGACGCTCGCGCCGTATCCCTTTATCGTCCAGCCGGGCACGCCGCTGCTGCGCGAGAGCTTCGCGCACGGGACGGACGGCTGCGCGTGGCAGGGTCTGGCCGGGACGGTAGTGGACCAGCGCGGGGAGGCCGTCGTCGGCGTCGAGGTGCGCGTTCGCGGCGACGCGAGCGGCGAGCAGGTCGTGCTCGCGGGCACCGGCACCGACTACGGCCCCTCCGGGTGGCAAGTGCGCCTGGGCGGCGGACCAAGCGCCGAGCGCGTGACCATCGCGCTGTGGTCTGGCGACCGGCTGCTCTCGCCGGTCGTGGAGGTCACTTTTCCGGCGGCGTGCGCGCAGAATCTCGCCCTGGTAAACTTCATCCAGACGCGGACATTCTGACGGAGCGGCGGCCCGCCCGCGCAGACGGGCGCGGCAGAAAGTAGTGTGGGCATGGCGTCCAGGCGAAATTCCCCGGTCTATGACCTGATCACGGTGGCCTTCGTGGTGCTGACCGTTGTCGCGCTTGGCGCAATCGTGCTGATCCTGGCGGACCCGCAGACCGCGATCAACCCCTATCCGCCGCCGACGATCGCGGCGCGCGCCGTCTTGCCGACCGCGACGCACACACCAACTGCGACCGATACGCCGCTGCCGACCAGTACACCCACTGCCACCTCGACCCCGACCGCCACGCCGCCCGCGACCGATACACCAGTGCCGACCGCCACCGCCACGCCGACGATCACGCCCACGCCGGTGCTGTCCGGATCGCTCTCGATGCTGCCGGCGGGTGATCTGGCCGTGACGCCGACGATCGCGCCGCTTGACGACGGCAGCGGCGGGGCCATTCCGGGCAGCGTGGGCGGCGTGCGCCCGGCCGGGCTGCCGACGCGCTCACCCTTCCCCTTCGATCCGCGTGCGGTGCGCTACGAAGCCAACGACAACGCGCAGGGCTGCCAGTGGCGCAGCGTCGCCGGGACGCTGACCACGCTCAGCGGCGATCCGGTGGTGGGGCTGGCGGTCGTGATCGAGGGCGAAAACTTCCGCCAGATAGCCTTCTCCGGCTCGGCGGAACGGTGGGGCGCGGGCGGCTTTGAGTTCGAGCTTGGCGCGACGCCGCGCGCCACAGCGTACACCCTGCAAGTGATCGGCCCGACTGGAGCGGCGATCTCGCCCCTGGTGCCGGTCGAAACCGCCAGCGCGTGTGACGCCAATATCGCGGTCGTGGATTTCGCGCAGAACCACGCGTACTGAGTGAGCAGGCGGCTGATCCAACCCGCTCCAGAAGGGGCCGCGTGCAGCGGATCAGAGCCGCGTCAGATCGGCGCGCCACGCCGCTCCGACGGTTGACAACGCCCCGTGAATCCGCTAAGATGCACCCGATCCTGCGGGATCGCGTGAACACATCGTCGCCGGATGCGAGGCTGCGTTTCGCATGCTCGTCCAGCGGGAGATTGCTGGCAAGTTGCTCGGACTGGGTCCTGCGCGGCAGGGCGTCCGAACCGTGTCAGGGCCGGAAGGCAGCAGCACTAAGGATTTCACCCTGGGTGCCGCAGGAGTGCCTGGCCCGAGCAACCTG
>JADLHR010000483.1 GCA_020848665.1 Anaerolineae bacterium | reverse complement strand
GGCCCCATCACGCGGAACGACCCCGCCAGCCCGGCCATCATCCCGCACAGCATCATGGCGCCGATCACATTGCGCTCGGTGTGCACGCCCAGCAGAAACGCCGAGCGCAGGTTTTTGCCCATCGCGCGCAGTTGCAGCCCCCAGCGCGAAATGTACATGATCAGCGCCAGCACGATAAAGGCGGCGGTCGTGATGTAGACTGGCGTCAGGCTGAGGTGGCGGAACCCGGCGAAGGCCGACACACGCGCCACTTCCGGGAAGGCCGCCGTCTCGGTCGCCCGGCTGCCGACCGGCTGCCAGGGGCCGCTGTTCGAAACCAGGTACATGTTAAACGTCTGGATAATGAAGTTGAGCGCCACGCCGCCGAAAATCTCGTTGACGCCGCCGCGCGTCTTCAACACGGCGGCGACTGTCGCCCACAGCCCGCCCCCCAGCGCCGCGAAGATAAAACACAGCAGCAGGACCCAGCCGTGTCCAAGCGGCGTGATCCCGGCCTGCCAGCCATCGCCTTCCGCGAACAGCCGCGCGGCCCAGGTTGCGCCGATCGCGCCCGCGATGATCTGCCCTTCGACGCCGATGTTCCACAGCCCAGCGTTGTAGGTCAGCACCAGGCCAAAGGCGGCAATCGCCAGCGGCATCCAGTACGACACCAGGTCGGCGCGCTCGGCGGCGGTGGCGAGCGTCCCGTTGTAGAGGAATTCCCATGCCATGCGCGGCTCGGCGCCCTGCCATTCGAGGATCAGGATCACCAGGCCCAGCGCGGCGGCGATCCCGGCGAAGGGCGTCAGCAGCGTCGGGATCAGGTCAATGATCCAGCGCCACACCAATGAGCGGTCGGGGCGGATGCTGGCAGGCGACGAAGGCGCGGTGGTGGTTTGCTCCGGGATGATCGTCATGACGCCAGCTTGCCTCCAATCAGCTCGCCGAGCCGGGTCGTGTTCATGTCCGCCGGGTCTTCGACGAGCGTCACGCGCCCGCCGAAGAAGACCAGGATGCGATCGCTGTAGGCGACAATCTCGTCCAGCTCGGCGGAGATAAAGACGATCGCGGTGCCATCCGCCCGCCGCTGGAGAAGCTGCTCCCAGATGTAGAGCGCGCTTTCCACGTCCAGGCCGCGCGTGGGATGTTCCAGCAGCAGAACCTTCAATCGCTGCGGCAGCAGCGACAGCGCGAACCGCTGCTGATTGCCGCCTGACAGCGTCTGGATCGGATTGTTGGGCCGTCCCTTGACGTTGAAGGCGCGAATGCGCTCGGCGGTGGTCTGGTAGGCGCGCAGCCAGTTGACCCAGGGCTGCTTGCCGGGCATGGTCAGCGCGAAATGCTGCACCAGCGTCATGCCCCGAATCAGCCCCTCTTCCAGGCGGCCAGCGGGCAGAAACGCAACGCCGGCCTGCGCCACGCGGTGATATGAAGCGTGCGTCAGGTCCAGGTCGCACAGCTTGATCGTGCCGCGCTCCGGCGACAGCAGCCCGGCGCACGAGCGAATGAACTCCGCCTGGCCGCTGCCGTCCAGCCCCGCCAGGCCGATCACTTCTCCGGCGCGAACCTTCAGCGAAACGTCATGCACGGTCAGGCGGCGGCTGGACAGGCACACGCCGTCCAGCGCCAGCACCGGGTCACCACGCCCCACCGGCGGGCGCTCCTGGCGCTCAACAACCTTACCGAACATCAGCGCGACCAGGTCCCCGATGGCGCACGGAATATCCGCCCGCCCGACGTACCTGCCGCGCCGCAGCACGTAGGCTTCGTCGCACAGCTCCATCACGTCTTCAAGCTTGTGCGAAACGAGGATAATCGTCAGCCCCTCGTCGCGCGCCAGCGACTTGAGCACGTCGAACAGCGCGGTCTTTTGCCCGGCGGAGATGCCAGTCGTCGGCTCGTCGAGGATCAGCGCGCGCACGTTAAGCGACAGCAGCCGCAGAATCTCAAGCTGCTGGCGCTCGCCGATGGTCAGCATATCCAGGTAGCGATCTGGATCGAGCGGAAAATTGAAGCGCCGTGCCAGCGTCAGCAGCGACTCGCGCGCCGAGGCTGCGTCCGGGAAGAACCCGCCCGGCCGCCCGACGATAAAGTTTTCCAGCACGGTGAAGGGCGGAAAATCGAGCGGGTCCTGATACAACATGCCGATCCCGTGCGCGATCGCGTCGGTCGGGGACTTGAACGCAACCGGCTGTCCATCGACCACGATCTCGCCGCTGTCCGCTGACTGGTAGCCGGACATGATCTTCATGAGTGTGCTTTTGCCCGCGCCGTTTTCGCCGAGGATGGCGTAGATGCGCCCCGGCTCAAAATCGAGCGAGATGTCCTGGTTAGCCCGCACCCGTCCGAACGTTTTGTTGATATTGTGGAGTTCGACGTGCATCAGAAGTTATTGGTTTCTCTCTAAATATCCTGAGCGATTAGCTGCCAGCGATTAGCGGTTAACAAGAGCGAAAAGCGCAGGATATGGGCGTGATGCACCCGTTTACCCTGCTAGCCGACCCACGCGCTTCGCTCACTCAGAGCCGCTCTGTCCGCCCTCGCCTTTGGCTAATCGCTAACCGCTTTATTTTCTGGCGGTAAAGTAGGGAGAGGGGCAATTCCCCTCCCCCCAGAGTCTGACGCTCGTGACTTACTGGCTGGCGCCCTCGATACCCGCCAGAAGCTGCGGCGGATTGACCGCGTCGGGCGTGGCCGCCTCGTCGGCGTTCGCCGCTGCGAACCAGATCTGCTTCTCGGTGGCAACCTCGCCGTCATCCAGATAGATCGAGCCATCCTGGAAGGCCAGCGGGCCGGTGTAGAGGTTCAGGCCGCCTTCCTCGCCCTTCGCGCCGGCAGCCAGCCCCGCGATGAACTCGTCCAGCGTCGCCTTTTCCTCGTCAGTCAGGCCGTTGCCATAGACAAAGCCGACGGTGGTTGTTTCGGGGTTATTGATGTCGTCCCAGTCTGGCCCGGCCCAGATCCACGATGGCTCCCATGTCCCGTCCAGCACCTGCTGGACAGTCTGGAGGTAAAGCGGCGCCCAGTGGAAGTACGGCACGCCGAGGCAGATGTCCGGGGCTTCGGCGCAGCCACCCTCGAAGTCATACGGGATGGCCCACACGGCCTGGCCCTGGGCTGCGCGCTGACCGGCCACGACGATGCCCTCAGTCGTGTCGATGCCGGAGATCACCACGTCCGTGCCGCCATCGAAGAAGCCGTTGACGACCTCGGTCGGGTCCAGCGTCACGCCGGGGATGTTGAACCAGAAGCCGATCCACCGCACCTGGAACTTCAGATCGTCCGGGTTCAGGCCGCGATAGTTCTCGTAGCAGTAGCGCGCGCCGAGATAGGTCGAGTTGACCAGGCGGGTTGTCTCAGGGTCGATCAGCGGGCCGAGGTATGCGATCGACCCGGTCTGCGTCTTCAGCGCGGCAGCGCAGCCAGCGATCATCTTGCCGTATTCCATCTGGCCCATGAAGTTGCCGAGGTTGTCGGTGGCGATCCCCCACAGCGCGTCGTCACCCGAGACGCTGATGAACGTCACGTCCGGGTACAGCGCGGCGACGTTTGTGGTGTCCACTTCGAAGTCGGCGGATGTGGTCAGGATCAGCTCCGCGCCCTGGTTGACCATGTCTTCAACCACCTGGTCGAGCGTGGTTTCAGGACGGTCCGCCGAGTTGAGGCTTTCGAGCGCGATCATGCGAGCGCCCGGCACGGTCTCCTCGATGTGCTGGCCGGCGGTGTAGTGCGCTTCGCTCCAGCCGTGATCATCTTTGGGGCCGACGAGAATGACGCCGAAAACGATCCCATCATCCTGCGCGACGGCGAGTGGCACGGTGGCAGCGAAGCCTCCGAGCGCGATCGCCAGCAGCAGACCGAGCACTGACAGTTTCTTGAACATATGCATCTCCTCAAAACTGCATAACTTTGGTTAAGACACGCGGCGCACAACACGCCGGGTTCTTTCAGTTTAGTGTAAAAGCGCGCAAAAGGAAATGTCAAACGGCACCAAATGGTCTGCCAGCCGGGCCGGGCGATCTGCCTGGCGCGAAAAGTAGCCGTAAAGTCGCGGCAGCGTGTGCAGCCGCCTGGGCTGTCTTTCGCCGCGCTTTACTGTTCTTCGCTGTTCTTCGCTGTTTTTCGCTGTTTTTTTTCTCAGTCCACAAACAGATCAACCACCTCGAAGCGATCCACGTCCACCAACCCGGCGTCGGTCAGTTTCAGGCTGGGGATCACTTCCAGCGCCATGAACGCCATTGCCATGAACGGGTCGTGCAGCGGCGAGCCAAGCTCGTCACGCGCTGCCGCCAGCACGCGGTCGAGCCGGGCACGCACCTCGCTAATCGGCGCAGTGGACATCAGCCCGGCGACCGGCAGCGGCAGCTCGGCCAGCACGCGCTCGCCCTCGACCGCGACCAGCCCGCCGCCGATCCGCTCGACAGCGCGGGCCGCCGTCATCATGCTGGCGTCGTCGGCGCCGATCACGACCAGATTGTGATGATCATGCGCGACCGTTCCGGCGATGGCCCCGCGCTTCAGCCCGATCCCCTGAATGAACCCCTTGCCCAGGCTGCCGCTCGCCAGGTGGCGCTCGATGACAGCCATCTTCAGCAGATCGCGGTCCAGATCGGCCACTGCGTATCCATCTTCGAGACGCGCGTCCAGCACCCGGTGCTCGGTCACAAGCTGGTTCGGGATGCTGCCGATCACGCGGATGCGCCGCCCGCGCGCCGGGATGCGGAAATCCACGCTGGACCAGTTGACGTTAACGCAGGGCGGGAGCTGGTGCGCGTCTGACGGGGGCAGCCCGACCAGCAATTCGCCATCCTGCGCGACGACCTGGCCGCCCCGGAAGACCATTTCCGCGCGCGGCGCCGACAGGTCCGAGAACACGAACAGGTCGGCGCGGCGGCCCGGCGCGATCGCGCCCAGGTCGTGCAGGCGGAAGTATTCCGCCGTGTTCAGCGTGCCCATGCGGATCGCGGTCACCGGGTCGATCCCGCCCTCGGCGATGGCGATGCGGATCATGTGGTCGATCGAGCCTTCGTCGAGCAGATCGGCGGGCTGGCGGTCGTCGGTGCACCAGCACAGGCGACGGCTGTTTTCGGGCGTGATCAGCGGCAGCAGCGGGCGCAGGTTCTGCGCGTTGGTCGCCTGCCGGATAAAGATCACCATCCCCTTACGCAGCTTCTCGCGCGCCTCGTCAACGGTCGTGCACTCGTGGTCGCTCTGGATGCCCGCGACAATATAGGCGTTGAGGTCGGTTCCGCGCAGGCCGGGGCAGTGGCCGTCGATCACGCGCCCCTCGAAGGCTGCCAGCTTGGTCAGCACGTCCGCCTGCCCGGAGACGACCGCCGGGTAGTTCATGACTTCGGCCAGCCCCAGCACCCAGCGGCTGCCGAGCAGAATTTGCAGATCGGCGGCGTCGAGCGCGGCCCCGGCGGTTTCCATGCGCGTCGCCGGGACGCAGCTGGAGGCCATGACGTAGATGCTGAGCCAGCCATATTTGGCGGCGTTGAGCATGAAGCGCACGCCTTCCAGCCCGTGCACGTTGGCGATCTCGTGCGGGTCGGTGACGACGGTCGTCACACCGTGCGTCAACACCGCGCGCGCAAACTCTGGGGGGGTGCACATGCTGCTCTCGATGTGGACATGCGCGTCGATCAGACCTGGCGCGACGTAGCGTCCGCCGAGATCGAGGGTCTGCTGCGCGGCATAGCCTTCGCCCAGGCCGATGATCCGCGTCCCGGCGATGGCGATCTCGCTGCGGTAGATTTCCCCCGTGAAGACGTTGACCAGTTGGAGATTGGTGAGCAGAAGGTCGGCGGGGCGCTCACCCCGTGCAATCGCCAGACGCTCCGGTAAGTCCATTTTTAGGCTCCTCTTGCAGCGCCGCGCGGTGTTAGTGGACCATTATAGGCTACGCGGGCTGCGGCTCACAAGTGGGCGCGGAGAAAACGACCAGGAGCCGAGACGACTCGGCCCCTGGCGAACGTGCAAAAATGGACGGCGACTGCTTTCGCGTGCGCCTACAGCGCCGCGTCGCCATATTCCTTTTCCTGCTGGTCGGCGCGGCGCTGATAGAGCCAGGTCAGGTGCCCCAGGGCGGGGTTGGCGCGGCGGTCGAGCAGGTCACCGGTGAAGCGCCAGGTCCAGTTGCCGGCGGGCTTGCCGGGCGTGTTCATGCGCGCCTCGGACCCCAGCGCCAGCACGTCTTGCAGCGGCATGATGAAGGTGTGCGCCACCGAGCGCATGCCGATCTTCATCAGCGTCCAGACCGGGTCGCGCACTTCGTGGCCGAGATAGTCGGCCATGAACGCGCGCGCGCCGTCGTCCATCTCCTCGTCCCACCAGCCGAGCGTCGTGTTGTTGTCGTGCGTGCCGCTGTAGACGACGCAGTTAGCGACGTGGTTATGTGGCAGGAAAGGGTTGGTCGGCTTGTTCCAGGCGAACTGGAGCACTTTCATCCCTGGCAGCTCGAACTGGTCGCGCAGCTCCTCGACTTCACGCGTGATTACACCCAGGTCCTCGGCGATGATCGGCAGCTCGCCCAGTTCCTGCCGCACGACTTCGAAGAAGTGCGCGCCAGGGCCAGGGATCCACTGCCCGTTGACGGCGGTTTCCTCCTCGGCGGGAATTTCCCAGTACGCCTCGAAGCCGCGAAAATGGTCGATCCGCACGAAATCGACCGTTCGTAAGACGGCCCGGAAACGTTTGATCCACCAGGCGTAGCCGTGTTCGCGCATAAGGTCCCAGCGATAGAGCGGGTTGCCCCATCGCTGGCCGGTCTCGCTGAAATAGTCCGGCGGTACGCCCGCGATCACAGTCGGCTGCCCTTGCTCGTCCAGGTAGAACAGATCGCGGTTGGCCCACACGTCAGCGCTGTCGTGCGCGACGAAGATCGGCAGGTCGCCGAACAGGCGGATGCCCTTGCCGTTCGCGTACTGCTTGACGGCGCTCCACTGCGTGTCGAAGACCCACTGGCGCCACTGGTGCTCGCGGATCAGACTGGCGTGCTCGGCGCGGGCCTGTTCCAGCGCGTCCGGATCGCGCAGGGCGAGCGGCTGCGGCCACTCGACCCACGAACGCCCCTCGTTCAGCCCCTTGAGCGCGACAAACAGCGCAAAATCGTCTAGCCAGGGTGCATTCTGGGCGCACCAGTCCTCGAACGCTTTTACGGTGCGCGCGTCACTGTGGCCGTCGAAGCGCCCGTAGGCGAGATGTAGCCTGGCGTTGTGGTATTCGATCACGGGGCCGTAATCGACGTGGTCCTGGGGGAAGTCCGGCGCATCGGCCAGGTCGGCGGCGCTGAGCCAGCCAGCCCCGACCAGCCGGTCCAGGCTGATCAGCATCGGGTTTCCGGCGAAGGCGGACAGCGTCTGATAGGGCGAGTCACCGTAGCTGGTCGGGCCGAGCGGCAGCACCTGCCAGATGCCCTGGTCGTGAGCCGCCAGCCAGTTCACGAAATGGTACGCCCAATCGCCCAGGTCGCCGATGCCATAACGACCGGGCAGTGAGGTCGGGTGCAGCAGAATACCGCTGGAACGCGTAAACAGGCTCATCGGAGTCCTCGTCTCAGGTGCGTCAG
>JADLHR010000482.1 GCA_020848665.1 Anaerolineae bacterium | reverse complement strand
GCTCACAGCAGCAGGCAAGCGTCGCCGAGGCTGTAGAAGCGGTACTCGCGGGCGATTGCCTCGCGGTAGGCGCGCAGGATACGCTCGCGCCCGGCGAAGGCGCTGACCAGCATCAGCAGGGTTGAGCGCGGCAGGTGGAAGTTCGTGAGCAGAATATCGACGGCGCGGAAGCGGAATCCTGGCGTAATGAACAGATCCGAGTCCTCGTCAATGGCGATCACAGGGCGCCAGGGGCATGCGTCGGCGGGGAAGTTTTGGAGCGTGCGCTGGACGCTGGCCGGATCATTTGAGGGCGAGCCATACGCCAGCGAGCGGATCGCGGCGGTTTCGAGCGTACGGACGGCGGTGGTGCCGACGGCGACGATCCGCCCGCCACGCAACCGCGCATTATTAATGATCTCGGCGTCTTCCGGCTTCAGCACGGCGCGCTCGGTGTGCATCTTGTGATCCGCGATGTTCTCTTCGCGCACTGGGGCAAAGGTGTCCAGACCGATATGCAGCGTGCAGTACGCGATCTGGATCCCCGCCTGCTGAAGCCCGATCAGGTACTGGCCGGTGAAATGCAGCCCGGCGGTTGGCGCGGCGGCGGACCCCTCGGCGCGGGCGAAGACGGTCTGGTAGCGTTCCGGGTCGTCCAGCGGCTCGGTGATATACGGCGGCAGCGGCGTCTCGCCGATCTCCTTCAGGAGCGGGTTGATCGGGCGGTCGAACTCGACCACGCGCTCGTTTTCGTCGCGCTCCTCGATCACGGTCGCGATCACGCCGGGTCCGCCCGTCCGGCTGACCTCAAGCCGCGTGCCCTGGGCGATGCGCTTGCCGCCGACGACTACCAGCCAGCGCCGCTCGTCCAACTGACGCAGCAGCAGAATCTCGGCGGCTCCGCCGGATGGCAGCTTGCGGGCCGGCAGCCGGGCGGGGATGACGCGCGTCTGGTTAAGCACCAGCACATCACCGGGCCGCAGATACTCGCCCAGGTCGCGGAACATCCGGTGCTCGATCGCGCCCGTGTCGCGGTGCAGCACCAGCAGGCGCGAGGCGTCACGCGGCTCGAGCGGATGCTGCGCGATGCGCTCTGGTGGCAAGTCGTAGTCGAAATCGGATAGTCGCATACGATTATGCTCAGCGGTTGATCAGCCGGATCAGCAGGTTGAGCGCCAGCGTCAGCACAAGACTGAGGATGATCATGGTTGCCAGCGGGAAGAAGCACGAAAAGCCGCTGCGCTCGACCCGGATGTCGCCGGGCAGGTGGCCGAGCCGCAGCCCCGGAATCCGTCCCAGGGCGATGAACAGCAGCCCGGCGGCGATCAGCAGCGCCCCGGCGAACAACAGCAGACGCCCGGCGCTGCTCAGGTCCACTACTCGTCCTCGCTCGTCGGGTCGAGCAGGGGAAGCTGTTTTTGCAGCGACAGACGATTGTAGGGAATATCCAGATGCTCGTACGCCAGGCGCGTCGCAACCCGCCCGCGCGGTGTGCGCGCGATGAAGCCGAGCTGGAGCAGGTATGGCTCGTAGACATCCATGATTGTGTCGGACTCTTCGCTGATCGACGCTGCGATAGTATCCAACCCGACCGGCCCACCTTCGAACTTCTCGATGATCGAGTGCAGCACGCGGCGGTCGATGTCGTCCAGGCCGAGCGCATCAACTTCCAGCAGGTCGAGGGCGGCTGCCGCGACCTCGGCGCTGATCACGCCGTCCGCTTTCACTTCGGCGAAGTCACGCACGCGCTTGAGCAGGCGCAGCGCGATGCGCGGCGTGCCGCGTGCCCGGCTGGCGATCTCGGACAGGCCATCCGGTTCGACCTCAACCTTGAGCAGGTGCGCTGCGCGCTGGATAATGCGCGAGATGGCGTCCATGTCATAGAAATCGAGACGGTACACCGCGCCGAAGCGCGAGCGGAGCGGGGCGGTCAGCAGGGCGAGGCGGGTGGTCGCGCCGATTACCGTGAAGCGCGGTAGGTCCAGCCGCACGTTTTTGGCCGACGGCCCCTTGCCGATCACGATGTCCAGCGCGAAATCTTCCATCGCCGGGTACAGGACCTCTTCGACGGCGCGTCCCAGGCGGTGAATCTCGTCGATGAACAGCACATCACCTTTGCGCAGGTGCGTCAGGATCGCCGCCAGGTCACCGGCGCGCTCAATCGAAGGGCCAGCAGTGATGCGGATGTTGACGCCCATCTCGTTAGCGATTACGTGCGCGAAGGTTGTTTTGCCGAGGCCGGGCGGCCCGTAGAGCAGGACGTGGTCGAGCGCCTCGCCGCGCCCCTTCGCCGCTTCGATCAGAATGCGCAGGTTTTCTACGACCCGGTCCTGCCCGGTCATCTCACCCAGGCGCGTCGGGCGCAGCGCGTAATCAAGGCGATCCTCGGTGCGCTTTCCGGCGCTGACGAGACGGTCCTGGTCGGTCATCGTGTGCTCCGCAGCATCGAACAAGTGTGTGAGAGTATACCGAAGGCGCAGCCGGAAAACAACGCACCCGACGGATAGAATCGGGGCTTTGGCGTCGTTGACACGCGGCTTGCTCACGCTACAATCGGGCATGCGCGGCATCCCGAAGGAGAAGTCCGAATGTCCCTGGTGCATGTTTCTCAGCACCCACTCGTCAAGCACAAGCTAACTCTGTTGCGCAGCACAGCGACCGAACACAAGAAGTTCCGTGAGCTGATCCGCGAGCTGGCGATGCTGCTCGGTTATGAAGCGACCGCCGACCTGATGCTGAGCGAGACGACGGTCGAGACGCCGATGGCAGTCGCGCCCGGCCACCGTTTGCAGGAAGCCGTCGGGCTGGTCCCGATCCTGCGCGCCGGGCTGGGGATGGTCGAAGGCATCCACGAGATGATCCCAGGGGCGCAGGTCTGGCACCTGGGAATATACCGCGATGAGAAGACGCTGCGGCCGGTGTCGTACTACAACAAGCTGCCAGTCGAGCCGACTGTCCAGCTTTGCCTCGTGCTTGACCCG
>JADLHR010000481.1 GCA_020848665.1 Anaerolineae bacterium | reverse complement strand
TTTCGGGCAGCGCATCGACTTCTTCCAGGCCGGTCAGCGCGAAGATGTCGCGCCCGGTGCCGCCGATCGCGCGCCCGCTGCCATCATCCAGCGGCGGGACGGTTGGCGGGCTGGATGGCGTGCGCGTTGGGGCCAGGGTCGGCGGCAGCAGCGCAGGCGTCGCCGACACGGTCGAGAGCGCGAGCACGGGCGGCGGGGTGGCGCTTGGCTCCAGCGGAACAGGCGTCTCCGAGGGCGCGGGCGCCGGGGTGTCGGACGGAGCGACGGTCGGGCTGGGTGGCAGCGTCGGGGCGCTCGTCGCCGTGGCAAGCTGCGCGACCGGCGTCGCGGTGATGGCACGCGGGGTGGCCGGGCTTTGCGTCAGCGTGCATCCGGCCAGCGCAGCCAGCGTGACGAGCAGCGAGATGAACCTGGCGAGAAAACGGATCATCAAGCGACAGCGGTATCCTTCCAATACAGAGACGCCCCAGTGTACCACATCCGGGCGCGAGGCCAACGAAAAAGGGAGCGCCTGCGCGCCCCCCGTCGCCTTGCATACTGATCCATCCTGCCGGGCGATCAGGCGGCGCTTTCCAGCGTGCCGTCGTCGCCCCAGCGCAGGACGCGGTTGTTTTCGAGGATAATCTTGGGCCGCGCTGTGCCACGAATGACCTCAGCATCGACCACGACACGCTGCACGATCTCCTTGAACGACGGGATCTCGTACATCACGTCGAGCAGCGCGACTTCCATGATGCTGCGCAACCCGCGAGCGCCCGTTTCGCGCGCCGACGCCAGGTCCGCCGCCGCGTGAAGCGCGTCCCCGGTGAACTCCAGCGCCACGCCGTCGAGCGCGAACATCTGCTGGAATTGCTTGACAAGCGAGTTCTTCGGCTCGGTCAGGATGCGTACCAGCGCGTCGCGATCGAGCGGATCGACGACTGTGATCACCGGCAGGCGCCCGACAATCTCCGGGATCATGCCGAACTTGATCAGGTCTTCCGGTGCGACCTGGTGCAGCAGCCCGGTATGGGTTGCCTGGCCCTCAGCGGCCTGCGCGCCAAAGCCGAGCGCGCCCTTGGCGCCGACCCGCCGCGCGATTGTTTCTTCCAGGCGGTCGAACGTGCCGCCGCAGATGAACAGAATCTTGCGCGTGTCGATCTGGATGAACTCCTGGTGCGGGTGCTTGCGGCCGCCCTGCGGCGGCACGTTCGCCAGCGTGCCCTCGATGATCTTCAACAGCGCCTGCTGAACGCCCTCGCCGCTCACGTCGCGGGTGATCGACGGGTTGTCGCCCGATTTGCGCGTCGTTTTGTCGATCTCGTCGATATAGATGATGCCCTGCTCGGCGCGCCTGATGTCAAAGTCCGCCGCCTGGATCAGGCGCAGCAGAATATTTTCGACATCCTCACCGACGTAGCCCGCTTCGGTGAGCGAGGTGGCGTCGGCGATGCAGAACGGCACGTCGAGCATCCGCGCAAGCGTCTGGGCCAGTAGGGTCTTGCCGCTGCCAGTCGGCCCCATGAGCAGGACGTTGCTTTTCTCCAGCTCGACCTCGCCGCTCATACCGCCCGCGTTGATCCGCTTGTAGTGGTTGTAGACCGCGACCGACAGCACGCGCTTGGCCTGTTCCTGCCCGACGACATACTGGTCGAGGTGCTCGACGATCTCGCGCGGCGACGGGACGTGCTCGACCATGAAGTCGCCCCCCTCGTCAAAGCGCGGGGTATCTTCGTTGAGCACTTCCATGCACAGGTGAACGCATTCGTCGCAGATGAACGCGCCATCCGGACCGGAGATCAGGCGGTTCACTTCGTCGGCGGCGCGCCGGCAAAACGAGCAGCGTTGGGGTCCAATCAACTGGGTCACTTCGACTTACTATCCTCGCTCTTATCCTCTTTTGCGGCCTTGGCCGGCGGCTCAAGGATACCGTCGATCAGGCCGTAGTCGAGCGCCTGCTGGGCCGTCATGTAGAAGTCGCGGTCGGTGTCTTCTTCGATGCGCGACAGGGGCTGCCCGGTGCGCTCCGCCAGAATCTGGTTGAGCATATCGCGCTGACGCAGGATCTCGCGCGCCTGAATCTCGATGTCGCTCGCCTGCCCGCCGCCGCCAGAAGACCAGGGCTGGTGCATATGGACCGTCGCGTTGGGCAGCGCATAGCGGCGGCCTTTTGTCCCGGCGGTCAGCAGCACGGTCCCGAAGCTGGCGGTCAGGCCCACCGCAACCGTCATGATCGGCGGGCGAATCTGGCGGATGGTGTCGTAGATCGCCAGCCCGGCGTAGATCACGCCGCCGGGGCAGTTGATGTAGAGCTGGATCTGCCGGTCCGGGTCTTCGCGGTCGAGAAACAGAAGCTGGGCGACGATCAGGTTGGCGACCTGGTCATTGATTGGCGTGCCGAGGAAAACGATGCGCTCCTTCAGCAGCAGCGAATAGATATCGTAAGCGCGTTCTCCGCGCCCGCTGGTCTCAATGACCATGGGGATCAGGCCATTGTACGAGTCTAGCATGGTGGCTCCCTTCGTGGAGGGGCGCCAGGCGTGATGCATCCCGGCGCTGGCTGAAACGTTACTCGTCCGCCGAAGCGGTGTCGTCAGATTCATCCATGAGTGGCTGCCCCATCGCGGTATCAGCCACAGGGTCTTCGTCGCGTGTGTCCACCGTGATCTTCTCGGCGCCGGTGCCCGGCTGCGCGCCGCTCGCGCTTTCAGGCTGGTCCTCCGTAGCCGCGACATCCTGCGGCGCTTCGAGGACGGCGACATTTGCCGGCGTCTCCTCGCTCGCCGCCTCTGGGGCGGGTCCCTTCGGCGGATTCTCTCCGCGCGCGATAGCAAGCAGACG
Organism: Anaerolineae bacterium; assembly: GCA_020848665.1. Lineage (GTDB taxonomy): Bacteria > Chloroflexota > Anaerolineae > Aggregatilineales > Aggregatilineaceae > DYGX01. The sequence continues at coordinate 4,578 of JADLHR010000481.1, read as the reverse complement.
CTCGGTTGCCCGATTGGTCGCCAGCCGGTTGCCGATGTTCGCCCGGCTCTGGTCGGACATCAGGAACTGCCGGAAGCGACCGGCCTGATCGCCGCCGAGCGCCTCGCTCATCGCGTCGATCTCAGCCGCGACCTCCTCATCGCTGACATCCAACTCTTCTTCGTTGATCAACTGGCCGAGGGCCAGCGCGCGCTCGGCGCGCTCGATTGCCCGCGGGCGGTACAGCTCGCGGATGCTCTCCTCGGCCTGGCCGGTGACCTTCTTGAAATCTTCAAGCGTCAGACCTTGCTGGCGCAGCGAGCGGTCGAACTCGACCAGCAACTCGCTCAGGTAGTCTTCCAGCAGGACTTCAGGGTAGTGGAAGGTTGCTCCCTCGACAAGCTGTCCCAGAGCACCTTCCAGCGTCGTCTGGTCCGCGAGATTGCGCTCAGCCTGCTCAAGCCGCTGCCGCGTGTCCGCGCGCAGCGCATCAATCGTCTCGAACTCATCCTGGCTGATCTTGGCGACCAGCTCGCTGCTCCAGTCCGGCAGCGCACGCGAGCGAACCTGCGCAACGTGGGCATCGACCCAGATCGTGCGCCCGCGCACTTCTGGTGCGTCAAAATCATCAGGGATGTCGAGTGTAAAGGTCGTGTGTTCGCCCGCGCTCAGCCCGACCAGGTGCGCCGAGAAGCCGGGGAACAGATCACGCTCGTCGTCGCGCACGACCCGGTCCCAATCATGCTGGTGAAGGATTACAGAGCCTGGAGGCACATCGTCATCATCATCGTCATCATCATCGTCATCGTCATCTTCATCATCATCATCTTCATCGTCGTCGTCATCGTCATCATCTTCTTCTTCGTCATCTTCGTCATCATCGTCGTCGTCATCGTCATCGTCATCGTCATCGTCATCGTCATCATCATCGTCATCGTCGTCGTCATCGTCATCATCTTCGTCATCATCATCGTCATCGTCGTCGTCTTCGTCGTCTTCATCTTCGTCCGACAGCAGGATGACTTCGATGTGCTCGAAGGTGACGCGATCGCCCATTTCAGCCGGGCGGTCGACTGGCTCAAGCTCGGCCTGCTCTTCGCGCAGATTTTCCAGGACATCGCTGACCATCTGATCGCTGACTTCCTCGACCTCGTGCGTTTCGCGGATGGCGCGGTAATCGCCCAGCTCGACCGTCGGACGCAGCGGCACGACAAAGGTAAGCACACGTCCTTCCTGGTCGACATTTTCCAGGCTGCCGGGCGCATAGGGGTCGATCTGAGCCTGCTCCAGCGCCTCGCGGTAAATGTCATTGCCCAGGCTGTCCAACGCCTCGCTGAGGACGTACTCGCGCCCGTAAAGGTTCATCACGACGTTGAGCGGCGCTTTGCCAGGACGAAAGCCGGGGATGCGACCCTTTTTGGCGATCTCGCGCGCGGCGCGGACCATCGCGCGCTCCAGACGCTGCTCGTCCACTTCGACGGTCAGGCGAGCGGTGTGATTTTCGAGGTGTTCGGTTTGGATGTTCAACATTCTGCCCTTCACTGTTCCGCGACGCTGCGATTATAGCACTTCGTCCTGACCCCTAGCTATGCGCCAGCCGCACTTCTTACAGAGGTTTAACGAAGCGAACGGGGCGCCGGAGTGCGCCCCGCAGGATAGGCTTGATGGGGAAGATGGGACTCGAACCCATACGGATTTCTCCACATGATCCTAAGTCATGCGCGTCTGCCAGTTCCGCCACTCCCCCAGGGGGTTAAAGGCCCATTATAAAGGGCAATCGGCCTTTCGGAAAGGGGAAAATCGGGCCGCAACGCGCCTTACAGCATCTCGACCAGCGGCAGCGTGAATGAGAAGGTGCTGCCCTCGCCCGGCGCGCTGTCGACTTCGATCGCGGTTTCCATTCCACCGGCCAGCAGCATCGCCAGCGCCAGCCCGGTGCCAGCGCCCTGATAGCGGCGGCGCGACGAACGATCCACCTGGTAGAACACCTCGAAAATCTGCTCTTGTTCTTCGGGCGGAATGCCGATCCCGGAGTCTTCGACGCCAAACCAGACGCGCCCGGTATCCAGTAGCGACGCGCTCAGATAGACCGGCGTGTCGGGCGGGCTGAATTTCAGCGCGTTTTCCAGCAAGAGTTGGAGCAGGCGAGCGGTGGCCGAGCGATCGCCAAGCACGATTGCCTCGCGTGCGCTGTTGTGGACCTCGATGCGCCCGACCTGGTGCTGCCAGGTCCAGCTGCGCTCCAGGTGCCGGAGTGCGCCGGACAGCGCGTCGGCGGCGATGAACGGAGCGAGCGAGATCGCATGCGCCTGGGCAAGCTGCTGAATGTTATCCACCACCTCTTCGAGCCGGGCGGCGGCTTCGCGCGCCATCGTGTCGAGCGCACCAGAGCGAGCAGGAAGGTTCGCTGGGTCGAGCAGCATCGCGATCGCGGTTTTGACTTGCAGCAGCGGTGTGGAAAGCTCGTGCGAGACGTTGCGGATGATGTCGGCGCGCAGCACGTCGATCTCGTGCGCCCGGCTGGCGCTGGCGCTGGGCAGCAGCCGGGTGAACTGGCGCTTGAGCCGCAGCAGAGTGCGGGTTGTGTGATGCAGTTCGCGCAGGTCAACCGGGGTCAGCAGCAGCGCATCTGGCTGGAGATCGGGCGCGTCATCCATCCAGCCTGCGTCGGTCTCGGCCAGTATCACGACGGGGACATAGCCCAGCTCGGTCCGGTCCTTGATCGCTGCGCACAGATCGTAACTGGCTTCCGGGCTGCGCTGCGCGTCGATAATGACCAGGTCGAAATGTTCGGCGCGCAGCGCTGGCAGCACGGCGTCAAGCTGCGGAGCGGTCACTACCACGTGGCCCTCGGCTTGCAGCGCGCGGCGCAGCGTAATCTCGACGCTGCGGGCGCCCGCAGCGAGCAAGAGCGTCGCGGGGGACGCCCCCGTCGAGCCACCGGCGTGCCGCCGTAGATCGTGTGCGGTCGATCTCACCGATGCTTCATCCTGCCTGAATCCCATTCTGGAGTCATTTTACCCCGGCGCCCCCAGTCATGGTAGCCAGCCGGGTGCGCGCCCGGTTTGAGTATGATAAAGATTGCGCTTCAACTGCGCCGATCTGTACCCTGCGCTGACCGGCTCGCAACGGGCCTCTAACCCGCGCATGAACTGGTATCCTGGCGCGGGGCAGGGTACAATCGCGCATAATAACGAAGACGATTGTCATAAATAAACGCTCCGAACGGATCGACTTGCTTTTTCCGGGCGTCTGGAGCGCGCCTGGGAGCCGCGCACGCGGTATAATCATCGCGTTTTCCGCGCCCGCCGACGGATATTCCTCGCACACGACGTGGGGCGATGAATCACAGAGAGGTGTTCAGTGAGCAACGAGCAACTGCACGACCGCGTGATGAAGGCGCTCAGCACGGTGATGGAGCCGGAGCTGCATCGTGACCTCGTCACGCTCAACATGATCCGCGACCTGACGGTTGACGAAGCTGGCGTGGCGCATATGCGCGTGATGCTGACGACGCCCGCCTGCCCGCTGAAAGACGTGATGGGCCGCGACATTCAGGCGGCGGCGACGCGCGTGCCGGGGATCAGCGGCGTCCAGATCAAGTGGGATTCGAACGTCCCGACCGACGGGCGCATCTTCGGGCAGATTCAGACGCCGATTCGCAGCGTGATCGCGGTCAGCAGCGGCAAGGGCGGCGTCGGCAAGAGCACCGTCGCGGTGAACCTGGCGGTGGCGCTGGCGCAGAGTGGTGCGCGCGTCGGCCTGATGGACGCCGACATTCTCGGCCCGAACATCCCTAAGATGGTCGGTCTGGGCTACGCACAGCCGCCGATCTCGCCCAACAAGAAGCTGATCCCGTTCGAGGTCTTTGGGCTGAAGGTGATGAGCATGGGTTTTCTGGCGGACCCGAACACGCCGATGATCTGGCGCGGCCCGATGCTGCACGGCGCGATCCGCCAGTTCTTTACCGACGTGGATTGGGGCGAGCTGGATTATATGGTCGTGGACTTGCCGCCCGGCACCGGCGACGCGCAGCTCAGCCTGGCGCAGTCGGTCCCGCTGACCGGCGCGATCATCGTGACGCAGCCGCAGAGCGTGGCGATCGACGATGCGCGGCGCGGGCTGGCGATGTTCGAGAAGCTGAACGTCCCGATCCTGGGCGTGATCGAGAATATGGCGGGCGATCTGTTCGGCGAGGGCGGCGGCGAGACGTTCGCCAACGAGCGCGGCGTGCCGTTCCTGGGGCGCGTCCCGCTGGTGGCGGGCGTGCGCATTGGCGGCGATCAGGGACACCCGATCGTGGCCGACGATCCGGATTCTCTGGCAGGGCAGGCGTTCCGCACGCTGGCGGAGATGGTCGCGGCGCGGATCAGCGTCACGTTGCTGGCCGGGCAGCAGAGCACCATCCCGCTCAACGTGATCCGGTAACGAACCTCGCCTCTTAATTCCCGGCCCCGGCGTGATGTGCGCGCCGGGGCTTTTTCGTATTCGCTGGCTTTCGCCTTCGCGCGGTGCGCGGCCCGCAAAAGCCGCATATAATAACCCTGCCAGAGGGGCTGGTGACTCGCGGTGGAAAGAAGGGCCTGCATGGGGGACGAT
>JADLHR010000480.1 GCA_020848665.1 Anaerolineae bacterium | reverse complement strand
TTTCGACGGTGTAAGGCGGGCGATCCATCAACCGGAAATGCATCCGGGCCAGGTATTCGCCGAAGATACCGATCACGAAGAGCTGCACGCCGGAGAACAGCGCGATGATCGACGCCAGGAAGGGGAAGCCCGGCACGCTGCCGCCTTCGAGGGCGTAGCGGCCCAGCACATAGAGCAGGATCACCACGCCGAAGATCGTGAAGCCGAATCCGAGCCAGCTTGCCAGTTGCAGCGGGACCTCGCTGAAGCCGGTTGCCATGTTCATGGTGTGCGCGAACAACTTGCGCAGCGTGTAATTTGACGCGCCTGCTGCGCGCGCGTGGTGCGGCACAGGCACTGCCGCGAAGCGGCTGGCACCCCAGGTCAGCAGGACATCGATCGATACGAACGGCCCGCGATAGGTCCTGAACGCACGCCGCAGCGGGGTGCGAAAAACACGGAAGGCGCTGATCTGGCGGGCGGTTTCGGCGCCCATCGCGGCCTGCAGCGCGAGCTTGGTCACCTGGGACGCCAGATCGCGCCACAGCCCATGCTGTTCGTGCTGGGGCGTGCCGTAGACCACATCGTAGCCTTCGTCGAGCTTCGCCAGCAGGATGCTGATCTGCTCTGGCGGATGCTGCAAATCGTCGTCGAGCGTCACGATGATCTCGTGGTGCGCGGCGCGAATACCACATAACAGCGCGTTGTGCTGGCCGGAATTGCGCATCAGCTTGATGCCGCGCACCCAGGGGTAGCGCGCCACCAGCGCGCGGATCGCGTCCCAGCTCTGGTCGCGGCTGTCGTCCTCAACCAGAATCAGCTCATAACGGTCGCTGATCGTGGGCAGCACGGCGGCCAGGCGCTCGGTCAGCGCGCTGAGGCTCTGCGCCGCGTTGTAGACGGGAACGACAACTGATAATGACCTCATGCAGGCGCAGTATCCTTGTGTGCGTGCGGCAAATTCACGAAAGACCGTGCGCGGTGAACGGCGTGATTGGTGACGATTGTAACCGATTCAGCTAGCTGGCCGCATAAGACTTTGGAGGGATGCTGAGCGCTGCCGGCCGCCCTGGCGCAACCCGGACGGGCGCCGCTGCGTAAGAAGGACATGGTAATTCTATTCTCCTGGCAGCGACGGCAGCCGCGCCCGACCTCGTTCCTCCTCGCCGCCGCGCCCGTACCATACCGAGGACCCTGCCATGCTGTCAAGACTCCGCTTTCGCCGCCTGCTGCGCTGGACGTTGATTCTGCTGGCGCTCGCCCTGATCGTGCTGTATCTGGCGCTGCCGCTCGTTTACGGCTTCTACGCGACGCGATCCGCGCGGGCGACCGTCGGTGCACCGCCGGCCGGTTTCGAGGCGGTCCGCCTGACGACCGATGATGACGTGTCGCTCGCGGCGTGGTATGCACCGCCGCGGAATGGCACCGCGATTGTGCTGCTGCACGGATCAGGTAACTCGCGCGACGCCGTGCGCGCCCATGCCGAAATGCTGGCGCGGAGCGGTTTCGGCGTGCTGGCGCTCGATCTGCGCGGTCACGGCGAGAGCGGTGGGGACATTAACCGCCTGGGGTGGCAAGGAACGCAGGACGTGGGCGCGGCGGTGCGCTACCTTCAGACGCACGAGGAAGTCCGCGTGATCGGCGGGCTGGGGCTGTCGGTCGGCGGCGAGATTCTGCTTGGCGCGGCGAGCGAACATCCCGCGCTGCACGCGCTGGTCAGCGAGGGCGCGACGTACCGCTCGCTGGACGAGTTCGAGGCCCTGCCAGAGCATCGCGGATTTCTGAACAGCTTGCAGATTCGCGTGATGTCGCTGGCGGTGATGCTGTTCGGCGGTGGACGCCCGTCTACGCCAATTCTCAGCTCGATCACGGCGGCGCCGGACACGCCCCTGCTGCTGATCGCGGCCGGGAATGAGAGCGACGAGATTGCGTACAACAAAGTGTTCGCAGCGGCGGTCAGCCCGCGCGCAGAGGTTTGGGTCGTCCCTGGCGCGGGCCACACGCAGGGCCTCAGCCGCGCGCCGGAAGACTACGAGCGCCGCGTGATCGAATTCTTTGAGGAAGCCCTGCTCGGCGCGCAGTAGCCTGCACGCAGAGAATCACCGGCCCGGAAAGCAAAAATGATCGGCGCTTTCCGGGCCGGTCTATGCTCACGCGGTGCGCGCCAGCGTTTCGGTCAGTAGCGCGACGAAGCGCACGCGGTCCGCGCCGAGCGCAACGTGCACGTTCGGAGGCCGATGCAGGCGGTTGAATGTGTCGAACACCGTCCGCCCGACCGTCAGCTCGCCGGTCGTCTCGACATCGCCGAAGACGTGCACCACCTCGCGCAGCACGCCCGGCTCGACGATGGACAGCAGCGCCAGGGCGTCGTGCACTGGCGTGCTGGCGCTGCCGATGTATTCGTCGTGCGTGGCCTGATAGCCCGCGATGCGTTTCTCGATGAACTCCGCCGCCGCTTCGGCGGCTGGGGTGCCGAGCGCGCGCAGCGCAGCGCAGTCATCGCGCGAGACGGTCGCCTCATGCGTCGCGTCCAGCGGCACGACCGTAATCGAGGAGACGCCGCT
>JADLHR010000479.1 GCA_020848665.1 Anaerolineae bacterium | reverse complement strand
TTCCACATGAATATCGAGGAATCGTCGCTGGGCGACGCGATCCGTGCGGTGGGGCCGCGCCTGCGCCATTTCCACGCCTGCGAGAACGATCGCGGCGCGCCGGGGTCGGGGCACGTCCCCTGGCAGGATGTCGCCGCCGGGCTGACAGCGATCGGCTACGACGGCCCGGTTGTGATCGAGTCGTTCACCGATCAGGTCAAGAGCATCGCGCGCGCCGCTGCGATCTGGCGCCCGCTGGCCGCCAGCCAGGACGCGCTCGCCAGCGAGGGGCTGTCGTTCCTGAAGCGGCTGTTGGCGTAGATCGTGGCACCGTTTTTTTCACGCACAGGAGCAGCAAGCATGGCTGAGAAGAAAATCAACGTCGCGATTATCGGCCTGGGGTTCGGCGCGGAGTTCATCCCGATCTACCAGCATCACCCTCACGCCAATATGTACGCGATCTGCCAGCGCACCGAGAGCCGCCTGAACGAAGTCGGCGACAGCTTCGGCGTCGAGGTGCGCTACACCGACTACGAGCAGGTTCTGGCCGATCCGAACGTGGACGCGGTGCATATCAACACCCCGATCCACGAGCACGCGCAGATGAGCATCGCCGGGCTGCGCGCCGGTAAGCACGTCGCCTGCACCGTCCCGGCGGCCACCTCAATTGCGGAGCTGGAGCAGATCGTCCAGGCGCAGGAAGAATCCGGCAAGAAGTACATGATGGCGGAAACCGTCATCTACTCGCGCGAGTTCCTGTATGTCAGGGAGCTGTACGAGACGGGCAAGCTGGGCCGCCTGCAATACCTGCGCGCCACGCACCAGCAGGAGATGCTCGGCTGGCCCGGCTATTGGGAAGGGCTGCCGCCGATGCACTACGCGACGCACGTCGTCAGCCCGTGCCTCGCGCTGGCACGCAAGGATGCCGGGACGGTTGCCTGCTTTGGCTCCGGACGCATCCAGGAGAACCTGATCCCCAAGTACAACTCGCCGTTCGCCGTCGAGAGCGCGCATATCCAGCTACGCGATTCGGATGTGGTGGCCGAGGTAATGCGCTCGCTGTTCAACACCGCGCGCCAGTACCGCGAGAGCTTCGACGCCTACGGCAGCAAGATGTCGTTCGAATGGTCGCTGATCGAGCATGAAGCCCCGGTCGTGCACATCGGCGAGAGTCCGCACCGCGTCAGCGTGCTCGACTTCGCGCACCTGCTGCCGGAGCCGATCCAGCGTTTCACGACCAGGCATGTCTACGGTGGCGAGCAGCAGCACCTGTCGTTCATCCAGGGGTCGGGACACGGCGGCTCGCACCCGCACCTGGTGCACGAGTTCGTCATGAGCATCGTCGAGGACCGTGACCCGTTCCCGAACGCGCGCCAGTCGGCCAACTGGACAGCCGTCGGCATCCTGGCGCACGAATCCGCGCTGCGCGGCGGGGAGCGCACCGGTCTGCCGTCGTTCACTTTTTCGTCCTAGCCGGGCTGCGCGGCTGCATGCCCACGCATCAGGGTGCACGTAAAGGGGCGCATGTATGAAAAGCTTGATCCGGCCCGCCAGAAGATTTACGCTCGCGATCGTCCTGGTCTTGGCGTTCGGCGGCGCGTTTGCGCTGTACACCAACGAGGGGATGTCGCAGGAGCAGCGTGATGAGGTGCTGATTAAAGCGATCCCCTTCGTCGCGGTGTTCGTCGCGATCGTGCTGGCGTTCATCTTTGTGGTTGTCGCCATCGCGCAAACGCTGCACGGGCGTGTGCCAGAGCGTTCGTACCGCCCAATCGAAGGGCTGATCGTCGGGGGAATCGTGCTCGGCGTCCTCGCGCTGTTCCAGGGCTGGAGGATTTTCGCCTATGAGTATGGCTTCCTGCTGCTGCTGTTCTCGACGCTGGCTTTCATGATCTGGAGCCATATCACGCCGATGAGCATCACCGGGAGCCGCCTGATGCCGCGCCTGGAGCAGCGCGCGCACGTGATCGGACTGATCGCCGGAGGCTTGCTGTGGGCCGTGCTGGCGCTGGGGCTGATCCTGGACGCGCGCCCGACTGAGCCTTACGGCGTTCGGCGGCAGGTGTGGGAGCTGATGATGACCGAGGAAGAGCGCACCGAGACAGCGGAAGCGGCTCGATCAGAGCATCGCACCAGCCAGGCGCCGCTCTTCGCGCTGATCAGCCTGCTGCCCGGCGCGATTGTCTACTTCGCCACGCGCGAAGCCGTCTCGATCACCCGCTCGCATATCAGCCTGCCCGCTGAAGAAGCTACGATCAGCCCGGTCGAAGTCTCTGAGCTGACCGCGGACTGAGCGCGCGGCAGGCGCCGGTTGCGCGGACCGGCTGGAATACCGCGCAAGATGCGTCAGAGTGTTTGGTGTGCGGCACACGTTACCCAGGAGGTTTAAGCACTTATGGCACGTCCCGTGACACTTTTTACCGGTCAGTGGGCAGACCTGCCCCTCGAAGTCCTGGCGGAAAAGGCGGCGAGCTTCGGCTACGACGGCCTGGAACTGGCCTGCTGGGGCGATCACTTTGAGGTCGACAAGGCGCTTGAAGACGACGCCTACGTCCAGTCGCGCTGGGACATCCTCAACCAGCACGGCCTGAAGTGCTGGGCAATCAGCACGCACCTGGTCGGCCAGTGCGTCGGCGATCACCCCATCGACGAGCGGCACAAGGGTATCCTGCCCTCGCGGCTGTGGGGCGACGGTGACGCCGAAGGCGTGCGCCGCCGCGCCGCCGAGGAAGTCAAAAATACTGCGCGCGCCGCCGCCAGGTTCGGCGTCAAGATCGTCAACGGCTTCGTCGGATCGAGCATCTGGCACGTGCTGGCCGGGTTCCCCCCCGTCCCCCCCGGCATGATCGAAGCGGGCTATCAGGACTTCGCCGACCGCTGGAATCCGATCCTCGACGTGTTCGACGAGGTCGGCGTCAGGTACGCGCTGGAAGTTCACCCATCCGAGATCGCCTACGACTTCTGGACG
>JADLHR010000478.1 GCA_020848665.1 Anaerolineae bacterium | reverse complement strand
GAGCTAAGCGGCACGACGGTTAAGCTCAAGCTGCGCTGGCCGGATTTCACCACGCTCACACGGCAGGTGACGCTTGATCATCCGGTCGACCAGGATGATGTAATCTACGAAGCGGCGCTGGACCTGTTCCGGCGGTACTGGCCGCCCGGTAAGCCTGTGCGCCTGATCGGCGTTGGTCTGAGCGGATTCGAGCCGCCGCACCGCCAGCTTGGGTTGTGGGATGACCCCACTGGCGCGGCTGACAAACGCCGTTTGCAGCAGACGCTTGACGACCTGCGCGAACGCTTTGGCGACGACGCCGTGCGCCGCGTCAGCGATCTGCCGCTGGACGACCTTTAGCGCGTTGGCTGCTCCCTGTTCGCGTCGAGCGCCTGTTCCGCGCCCGCTTACGCTTGTGCGCCAAAAACGATCTGGCCCTCGGCGATGGTCATACGCACGTTGAGCGTGTCGTCCAGCAGAACCAGATCCGCATCTTTGCCCGCTTCGAGGCTGCCTTTGCGGTGCGCCAGGCCAAGCTGCCGCGCCGCGTTGAGGCTGCTGCACGGCCACAGCGTGTCGAGCGTCTGCCCGGTCGCCTCGATCAGGTTGCGCAGCGCGCGCTCCATCGTCAGGGTGCTTCCGGCCAGCGTGCCATCGGGCAGCAGAACCGCGCCATCCCGCACGACGACTGTGCGTTCGTCGATCTCGTACTCGCCATCTGGCATCCCGGCTCCGCGCATGGCGTCAGTGATCAGCATCACGCCATCGCGCCCTTTCGCCGCGACCAGGATGCGCATTGCCGCCGGGTGAACATGAATATTGTCTGCGATCAGCTCGGCGCAGATTTCCGGCAGGGCCATCACTGCGCCCAGCGTGCCCGGCTCGCGGTGATGGAGGCCGGTCATGGCGTTGTACGTATGCGTCGCCTGGGACAGGCCGAGCGACACGGCGTGGCGCATCTGGTCATACGTCGCGGCGGTGTGCGCGGCGCTGACAGTGATCCCGCGCGCCACGCAGGTTTCGATCAACCAGTGGTTTTCCTCAAATTCCGGCGCGAGCGCGACCTGCCGGATCACGCCCATCTCTAGAAACGCCTGCGCCTCGTCGCGATCCGCGCGCCGGATGTGCTTGGTGCTCTGCGCGCCGCAGCGAATCGGGTTGAGGTATGGCCCTTCCAGGTATGCGCCGAGCAGCGTCGCGCCGTCGGGCTGCGACCCCTGCGCCTCGCCGATCGCGCTCAGCGCGGCGTGGATGCGCTCCCCGCTGTCGGTCCAGGTGGCCGCGCAAAAGGCGCTGACGCCATGCCGGGCGTAATAGCGCGCCATGCCTTGCAGGGCGTTGGGCGTGGCGTCCATCGCCTCGTGACCGGCGGCGCCGTGCGCGTGCGCGTCGATAAAGCCGGGGATCAGCGTCAGCCCGGCGGCGTCGATCACGCGCCCGGCAGCGAGCGAGAGCGGCGGATCACCGGGGCCGAGCAGCGCGATTCGCGCGCCGTCCACCAGCAGCCAGCCGCGCGCCCAGGTGCGTACTGGCGTGATCACCCGCGCGTCGCGGAACAGAAGTGTGCCTGCCATGCGTCGTGCTCCTCCGGGCCGGTGAAAAGCCGGTCGCGTCTATTCGGTCAGCGTGACCTTGTTTAGCCCGCGCGGCGAATCGACATCGACCCCGCGCGCCTCGGACAGCCCCAGCGCCAGCAGTTGGCCCGGCACGATGGCGACAATCGGCGTCAGCCATTCGGGGATTCCCGCCGGAATGGGCAGCGCCAGCCGCGCGTCGCGGAGTATTTCAGGCGCATTAGAGATGATCGCCAGGTCGGCCCCGCTCTCGCGGAAGGTTTGCAGCGAGTCGGCCATCGCGTGCAGCCCCTCGCCTTCGGGCGCGATCGCGATCAGCGGGAAGCCCGGCTGGACGATAGCCTTCGGACCGTGATGGAAATCGGCTGAGCTGTACGCTTCGGCGACGACGTACGTCAGCTCTTTGAGCTTGAGCGCCAGCTCAAAGCCGGTGCAGTAATTGAATCCCCGCGCCAGGGTAATGCAGTGGCTGACGAATGTGTAGCGTGCCGCTGCCGCGCGCGTGTGCTCGTTCATCTCGAACGTCTCTGCCACCCAGTCCGGCACGCGCCGCAGCGCCTCGTCCCACTCCGATGCGCCGCCCAGCTCGGCGGCCAGCAGCGCCAGTGCCATGAGCTGCGCGGTATATGTTTTGCTGGCGGCGAGGCTGCGCTCGGCCCCGGCGTTGAGCGCGATGTGATGATCGGCGATCTGAGCCAGGGGTGACTCAGCGTCGTTGGTGATGGACAGCGTCATGGCTGCACCCTGCTGGCGCGCCTCTTCGAGCACACGGCTTGGCTCCAGTGAGCGGCCCGACTGCGAAATCCCGATCACCAGCGCACCGTCGAAGCGCGGCGTGCGGTGATAGATCGTGGTTAGCGAAGGCGCCGCCAGCCCGACTGCCAGCCCAGCCAGCGCGCCGAGTGTGTACTGAGCATAACGGGCGGCGTTGTCCGATGTGCCGCGCGCGACGATCATGGCATAGCGCGGCTGGGCGTCGTGGATAGCGCGCGCAATCGCAGCGATCTGCGGGCGCTGCTCCTCGACCATGCGGCGCAAAACCTGGGGCTGCTCGGCAATTTCAAATTCCAACCGGGTTGCCATAAGGTTATCCTTTGCTACGGCAAGCGAGGCGCTCGGTGGCACAACCCATCATCGGCGGACGAAGTGAGGACGAAGTTGGGCGCCGGTGATTGACTTTCAGAAGAACTCGTGCTATGAATGAAGGTGTAGTGGATTATGCCACTATATGCCACTTGCCGCTACCCCCTTTTCGTATG
>JADLHR010000477.1 GCA_020848665.1 Anaerolineae bacterium | reverse complement strand
TCGGCTTTCCTTCCCCCAGGACGAGGGAAGGAAAAAAAGCCGGATGGTCTCCCCTTCCCTCATTTTGGGGGCAAGGGGCCGGGGGATGGGGGGCTTTGCTCGGCGCGCAAGTGCATAACACGCTCTAAGCCTCGCTAATTATCGTCAGGCGGCGGCACCGGCAGGTCTTCGACTGCCACGTCTTTATACTTCTCGCCAACTTCGACCAGCATCACCGGGATGCCGTCGCGGATCGGGTACTTGTAGCCCGAATCTGCCGAGACCAGCCAGCAGCCGTGCACCAGTTCCAGGCGGCCGGGGTCATCGCCGCGATCGGTGTAGTGGACAGCAACCGGGCAGCGCAGGATTTCCAGCAGGTCCGCGCTGATGGGGGTGTTTTGTGTGCTTTCGTCGGCCATGCGGAAGTGTCCTTGTGTGGGTACCAGCGTGTTAACGGTGCAAGTATAGCGGTGTGCGGCAGAGGCGTCAAAACTCAGGCGCGCGCCGGGTGGCACGCCCCACGCTCGGACGGTACACTTGGGGTTGTGCGGACAAGCTTTGAGGAGCGCGCGATGCCGGCAGTCGATTGGGCAGACGGCACGCTGTATTACGCCGAAAAACGCGGCGGCGTGGCCGATCAGCCGCCGCTGGTGCTGGTGCACGGCGCGGGCGGCTCGCACCTCGATTGGGCGCCAGAGCTGCGCCGTCTGCGCGGCGCGCGCGTGATCGCGCTCGACCTGCCCGGTCACGGCAAATCGAGCGCGCCAGGGCGCGACAGCATCCCCGCCTACGCGCGCGACGTGATCACTCTGCTCGACGCGCTGAACATCCCGCGCGCCGTGCTCGTCGGTCACAGCATGGGCGGCGCGGTCGCGCAGCAGGCGGCGCTCGACTGGCCGGAGCGCGTTGCGGGGCTGGTGCTGCTCGGCACGGGCAGCAAGCTGCCGGTCGATCCGGCGCTGCCCGATCGCATCGTCAGCGAGCCGGACGCGGCGCTGGATTGGCTGAACGAGCGGATGTGGCACCCCTCGGCTTCGGATGACCTGCGGGCGCTGGGCCGGGCGCTGTTCGCCGCGACGCCGCACGCGGTCGTGCGCGGTGACTACCGCGCCTGCCAGCGCTTCGACGTGCGCGACCGGTTGGAGCAGATCGCCGCTCCGGCGCTGGTCATCGGCGCGGAAGATGATTGCATGGTCCCGCTGAAGTTCAGCCGCACCCTGGCCGAGCGGATTCCGGGCGCACGGCTGGTCGTAATCGAGGGCGCGGGGCATATGTTCCCGCTGGAAAAAACGCCGCAGGTCGTTTCAGCGATCGAGCGCTGGTTGGCGGAGCAGCGATGATCAGAACTCTACGCTGGCTGGTGAACCTCGCCGTGCGCTGGGGCGGGGTGACCGCCGCCGGGCGCACGCTGCGCGTCGCGGCGAGCGCCGTGCCCGCCCGCACCAATCGCGCCGAAACCCGCGTCTTCAGCATCACCGGGCCGGCTACAGTATATGTGCGCGGCAGCCAGTGCCGTGTCAGCGTGTCACGCGGGGAAGCGCGCCAGATCGTCGTCCGGTCCAATCTGGTGCGCGCCTTTGGGCTGGAGCTGGCCGCCGAGCAGGACGACGCCGGGGTGTATATTGTGGCGCGGCAGAAGCGCGTCGTCGGCAGGCTGTCGCGCGCGGAGTTCTCGCTCGAGGCGCCCGCCGAGACGCATCTGGTCTTCCGGCTCACGCCCGGCGACGTGATTCTGCATGACCTCAACGGAATGCTGGAACTCCCGGCGAGCGTGCTGGCGCAGGCCGAGGCCGCGCCCGCTGCGTCCGCCGAAGCTACGCCAGAGCTATGAGCCGCCACCGTCGATGAAAAGAACACAGTCCCTTGTTTTGCGTCCCATCTTGTGGACATCGCTGTCGGGAGCCGCTGCATGGACCTCACCTTTGAAAAACTGAACGAGCTAGCCAAACACCTCGCCGCCACTATTTACCGCGACGCCATCCCGCTGACCAACTGGCAGATTGTCGATGACCTCGACTATGGGACCCCGCTGCCACCCGACGGCGATCCGGCCTGGCAGCCGCTGCCCAATGAAGGGTTGTGGTCCGGGCGGCTGCGCTGGACCTGGATGAAGACCAGCGCGACGATCCCGGCGGCGTTCGCGGGCAAGCCCGCCGGTCTGCGCCTGCAATTCGAGGCGCTGCCCAACCGGCCCGGCATCGAGATTTTCAGCCCGCCAGAGGCGCTGGTCACGGTGCGCGGCCTGGAAGCACCGCCCCAGACCATCGACCTGATTCATCACGATGTCTGGCTGACCGAGGACGCGCCCGCCGGACAGCCGCTGGAGATCGTGCTCGACATGTTCGGCGGCAGCTCAATGGAAGCCGGGCACCGGGTGCGCTTTCGCCGCGCCGAGCTGGCCTGGATCGACCGCGAGGCCGAGGCGCTGTACTGGGACGCGCGCGTCCTGCTCGATACGATTGCCGCGCTGCCGGAAGCCGCGCCAGGACGCGGCCCCATGCTGCGCGCGCTGAACGACGCGTTCGGCGCAATCGATTGGCGCAACCCTGGCGACGATGCCTTCCACACAGGGGTTCGCCGCGCGCTGAGCGACCTGCGCGCGCACGTATTCGAGCCGAGCGGCGCCAGCGACCCGCGCGCGCCGCGTCCACAGATTCACGCGCTCGGCCACGCGCATATCGACGTGGAGTGGCTCTGGCCGCTGGACGTGACGCGCGGCAAGACTGAGCGCACCTTCTCGACCGCTCTGGCGCTGATGGATCGCTTCCCCGGCTACACCTTCACGCAGAGCCAGCCGCAGCTTTACCAGCTTCTGGCCGAGACGCGCCCGGACATCTTCGAGCAGATGTTGGCCCGCGTACACGAAGGCCGGATCAACCCGACCGGCGCGACCTGGGTCGAGCCGGACACCAATCTGCCCGGCGGCGAGGCGCTGGTGCGCCAGTTCCTGTTCGGGATGCGCTACTTCGAGCAGGTGCTGGGCGTCCGGCCCGAAGTGCTGTGGCTGCCGGATGTCTTCGGCTACAGCGCGGCGCTGCCTCAGATCATGCGGCTGGCGGGCGTGCGCTATTTCTTCACCAGCAAGCTGAGCTGGAACCAGTACACCGAATATCCCTACGACACGTTCTGGTGGGAGGGGCTGGACGGTTCGCGCGTGCTGACACAGCTTGCCACCACGCCAGACACCGAAGCTGAGGCGCAGGGCATCCGCCGCAACACCTACGGCGCGCGCATGGCGCCGGGCGAGGTCATGCGCACCTGGACGCTCTACAAGCAGAAGCCGTTCAACCATCATCTACCGCTCGCTTATGGCCTGGGCGACGGCGGCGGCGGCCCCTCGCAGGACATGCTCCAGCGCGCGCGTCGCATGGCCGACCTGCCGGGTCTGCCGCAGGTGCGCTTCAGCACCGCCGAGGACTTTTTCCACGCGCTGGAAGCAACCGTCCCGGACGATCTGCCGCGCTGGGTAGGCGAGTTGTACTTCCAGCTTCACCGGGGGACGTTCACCAGCCAGGCGCGGACCAAGCGCTTCAACCGCAAGACCGAGACGCTGCTGCACAGCGCCGAGGCCCTGAGCGCGCTGGCGCACTGGCTCGGCGCGCCCTATCCGCAGGACGCGCTCAACGCCGCCTGGGAGATCGTGCTGCTGCACCAGTTCCACGACATCCTGCCCGGCAGCAGCATCCGCGAGGTCTACGAAGAAGTCGAAGCTCGCTACGAGCGCGCAGAAGACCTGGCTTACGACGCGCTGGACGGCGCGCTGGACACGCTCGCGGCGCGGATCGAAAGCGATCAGCCCGCCTTCGCGGTGTTCAACACGCTGGGAACCACGCTCGGCGGCCCGGTCGAGCTAGAGATGCCCGGCGTGGGTCCGGTCGATCTGGTCGGGCCGGATGGTGTGCGCCTGCCCGTCCAGTGGATCGACGAGGCGGCGCGCCACGCGCTGATTCTGCCCGCCGAAGTGCCCGCCTACGGCTACCGTCGTTACACGGTCGAAGCAGCGAGCGGCAGCGCGGCCCCGGTCGCGCACGCGGTTCAGGCCGGGCCGGAGGCGCTCGACAACGGGCTGATCCGCGCCGAGTTCGACGCGCAGGGGCGGCTGGTACGTCTCTATGACCATGAGCACGGGCGCGACGTGCTGGCCGAGGGCGAGATCGGCAACCAGCTTTGGGCTTACGTCGATCGTCCGCACCAATGGGAAGCCTGGGATATTGAGGCGTATATTCAGGATCAGGGCTGGCCGGTCGAGCCGAGCGCGGCGCGGCTGATCGAAGCGGGGCCGCTGCGCGCAACGCTCGAAGTCGAGTACGCCTTCAACCACTCGCGCCTCACGCAGCGGATCAGCCTGCTGGCCGGGGCGCGCGCGCTGACTTTCGAGACGGATGTAGACTGGCGCGAGCGCCGGACGCTGCTGCGCGTGCATTTCCCGCTGGCGATCCGCACGCCCGAAGCGACCTACGAGATTCAGTTCGGCACGGTTACGCGGCCCACCCACCAGAACACCGCCTGGGATCAGGCGCGGCATGAGGTCCCGGCCCAGCAGTGGGCGGACCTGTCCGAGGCGGGCTACGGCGCGGCGCTGCTGAACGACTGTAAATACGGCCACAGCACGCAGGGGCACATCCTGACGCTGAGTCTGCTGCGCGGCACGATGTATCCTGATCCAGAGGCTGACCAGGGCGCGCACAGTTTCACCTACGCGCTGCTGCCGCACGGCGGCGATTGGCGCAGCGGCGTGATTGCGCAGGCGCGGCGGCTGAATCATCCGCTGCTGGTCCAGGCCATCGAGCCGGGCGGCGCAAAGCTCCCGGCGGAGTTCGCGTTCGTGACCTGCGACGCGCCGGGCGTGCAGATCGACACGATCAAACGCGCCGAGGACAGCGACAACCTGATCGTGCGCGTTTACGAGGCGCACGGCGGGCGGACCGGCGCGGCGCTGCGCTTCGCGGTCCCGATCGCGACAGCGGAAGAAGTCAACCTGCTGGAGGAGCCGCTCGGCGCGGCGGACTTCGCAGGCGACACGCTGCGCTTCGCGCTGACGCCGTACCAGATACGCTCGTTCCGCGTGGCTCTACGCCCGCTGAGTTAGCCTGTTACAGCGCGGTTTGCTCCGGAGAGGCAGAGCAAGCTCTGCCTCTTTTCTACTCAACGGTATGCGAGCAGCGGGCGCAGCCAGGCGCGCTCCTTCACTCGCCGCTGCTTTTCGCTGCCCCGTTGAATGCCCCATCGAAACAGAGACTTGTCAGCAGCGAAAGAGGGTGGTACCCTTCCGCGAGGTCCCCGGCGGATGCCGCGCCGGGCAGCCACCCACCCCCTCTGACCGACCGGCCAACCCTGAGTGAGCATGGATGGAGCCAGTGAGCAAGCTAGTCATCGTTGAATCTCCGACGAAAGCCCGCACGATCAGCGGCTATCTGCCCGCCGGCTACCGCGTCGAGGCCAGCATGGGCCACGTGCGCGATCTGCCCGCG
>JADLHR010000476.1 GCA_020848665.1 Anaerolineae bacterium | reverse complement strand
TGTGGGTGAGCTTGTCGGGAATAGGGAAGGCGACATGGAGCAGCAGACAGTTCAGATCGGCGTGCAGCAGGCGCAGGTGCCCGACGCGCGCGGCTATTTCGGCGAGTTCGGCGGGCGCTTCGTGCCGGAGACGCTGGTCCCGGCGCTCGATGCGCTGACCGCCGCCTATTTCGAGGCGCTGGATGATCCGGCGTTTCAGGCGGAGCTGGCGCAGCTTCAGGCGACCTACACCGGTCGTCCGACGCCGATCAGCTATGCGGCGCGGCTGAGCGCTCACCTCGGTGGGGCGCGCATCTACCTCAAGCGCGAGGACCTGGCGCATACCGGCGCGCACAAGATCAACAACGCGCTGGGGCAGGCGCTGCTGACGCGGCGCATGGGCAAGCAGCGGATCGTCGCGGAGACTGGCGCGGGCCAGCATGGCGTCGCCAGCGCGACCGTCGCGGCGCTGCTGGGGCTGGAGTGCCACGTTTACATGGGCAGCGTCGATATGGCGCGCCAGCGGCCCAACGTCTTTCGCATGAAGCTGCTCGGCGCGGATGTGATCCCGGTTGAAAGCGGCAGCCGCACGCTCAAGGACGCGATCAACGAGGCGATCCGCGACTGGGTAGCAAACGTCACGACAACGCATTATCTGCTTGGCTCCGCGCTGGGGCCGCACCCCTACCCGCTGATGGTGCGTGACTTTCAGAGTGTGATCGGCGTCGAGGCGCGCGCCCAGATGCTTGAGCAAGCCGGGCGCCTGCCGGATGTCTGCGTGGCGTGCGTCGGCGGCGGCAGCAACGCGATTGGGCTGTTCCACGCCTTCCGCGACGACGAATCGGTCGATCTGATCGGCGTCGAGGCGGGCGGGCGCGGCGTCGCCAGCGGGCAGCACGCAGCGCGCTTCGCCGATCCGTCTGTCGGGCGGCCCGGCGTGCTGCACGGGACGCGCTCGTTCGTCCTGCAAGACGCGGACGGGCAGATTCGGCAGACGCACAGCATTTCCGCCGGGCTGGATTACGCGTCCGTCGGGCCGGAGCACGCCTACCTGCGCCAGCTTGAGCGCGCGCATTACACCCTGGCGACCGACGACGAAGCGCTGGCCGCGTTCGAGCTGCTGTGCCACCTGGAAGGCATCATCCCGGCGCTGGAAAGCGCGCACGCCGTCGCCGAGGCGGTCCGGCTGGCACCGGCGCTGCCGCGCAGCGCAATTATCCTGGTCAACCTGTCCGGACGCGGCGACAAGGACCTTGATACTGTGCTTGGCGCATTGGAGCAGCGACCATGAACGGGACACCGAAACCGAACGGGCTGGACGAGATCGCGGCCATGTTCGCCCGCGCACGGCGCGAGGGCCGCGCCGCGTTTCTGCCGTACTACCCGGCCGGCTACCCCGATTATGAAACCTCGCTGGACGCGATCGCGGCGCTGGCGGCAGCGGGCGCGGATGGCTTCGAGATCGGGCTGCCGTTCAGCGATCCGCTGGCGGATGGCCCGACGATCCAGGCCGCGACGCAGATCGCGCTGGAAAACGGGATCACGGTCGGGCGCGGGTTGGAGGCGCTGCGCGCGCTGCGGGCGCGCGGTGTGACGCAGCCGCTGCTGCTGATGGGCTATCTCAACCCGCTGCTCAGCTATGGCCTGGAACGCTTTGCCAGAGATGCGCGATCGGCGGGCGCGGCGGGCGTGATCGTACCCGATCTGCCGCCCGAAGAAGCGGGTCCGCTGGCCGAGGCGTGCGCACGCGAAGGGCTGGCGCTGATCTTTTTTCTGGCGCCGACCAGCAGCCCGGAACGGATCGCGCGGGTGGTGGAGCGGGCGCAGGGGTTCATCTACCTCGTCTCGGTAACCGGTGTGACAGGTGCGCGCGACACGCTGCCGCCGGAGCTTGGCGCGTTTGTCGCCCGCGTCCGCGCCCAGACGCAGACGCCGCTGGTGCTCGGCTTCGGTATCAGCCGGGCAGAGCAGGCGCGCCAATTGAACACGCTGGTCGATGGGTTTATCGTCGGCAGCGCACTGGTCCGCGCGGCGCAGTCGGGTGTCGAAGCGGTGCGCGCGCTGGGCGCTACCTTGCGCCATGCGCTGGACAAGGCATGAACGTCCGGTTCCAGCGGCCGGCCTGCGAGTTTTGGGAGTTTAGTTGATAAAAAACTGTAAAAACCGGGCGATGGCTGGACGCGATCTGCCAGAGTGGGAGTATACTGAGAGCGCGTGCCAGATCGACGAATAGAAATTCACAGGGGAAACTATGCTCCAGAGAGCGATCTTTGCCGTTGTACTGGTCCTGCTGTTGAGCCTGGCTCAGCTTCCGTCTATCGCCCAGGCGCAGGCGCACACGTTCACTGTGACCGGCGCCTTCCCATCAGGTTGCAGCATATCAAACAACCCCGAAACCTTTTTCTTCAATATCAGCTACTCCTGGCCGGGCGCACCGCTGGAGCTTGAGGCGACCGTCATCGACGCCAACGGCACCGGGCTGTCTGGCACCAGCTCGACGTCTCTGCCGGCCGGCAGCGGCTTGGGCGCAACTCCCGGTTTTTCGTTTCCGACGACCGCGACTTTGCCGGTGCCCTATCCCTGGGCGTTCACCGTGCGCGTCGTCGGCCTGCTGAACGGCGTCCCCACCTGGACGGCGGACGTCCGCATTAGTTGTCCCGACGCTGCGGGACCCTACGCGGCTGTGCAGTTGAGCAACGGTCCATATGTGGCTGTGGCTGGCTGCGACGTGCTGCTGCCTATCCCGGCGACGGCGGTAGGTGGCGCGTTTGTCGCAGATGCGCCGGTCTACTGGGCGCCCGGCGAGCTGACCAGCCCTCTGGTGACGATCCCGGCGGGCAACACTGCCCGTGTGATCGGCCAGGATGACGCGGGCGAGTTCTACAAGATCATCTGGGTCTGCGATTACGTATGGGTACCCAAAGCGACGATGGGGCCGAACTACGACAATGTGTGGCATGGGGCACCGCTGCCTACAGGTGTGGTCAAGTAGCACCCCAGAGGCTGAGACACTGTCCGGCGTCAAAACCAGATCAACTTTCTCTGAGGAGGAAGCGCCGCACGAGACGCGGCGCTTTTCTTTCCACTGGTGCTGGACAAGGCATGAGGCGGCGCGCGTTTCTATAATCCGATCAGAGTGAAGCGTTTCAGGAAAGGACGCGCTCGGTGGCGGACGATGCGCTGCGCGAAAAGACGAAAATCACCTATGAGCGGCTGGTCGCGCTGTATGGCCCGGTGCCGCTGGCGCCGCGCCGCGAGCCGATGCACGAGCTGATCTCGACCATGCTCTCGCACCGCACCACGCAGGCGAACGAGGCGCGGGCGTTTCAGCAGATGTGGGCCCGTTTCGGCTCGTGGGAAGCGATCCGGGACGCGCCGCTTGGCGACCTGATCGACGCGATCGAGCCGTCGAATTTCCCGGAGACGAAAGCGCCGCGCATCCAGGCGGCGCTGCGCCAGATCATCGCCGAGCGCGGTGAAGCGTCGATTGACTTTTTGGCGGACCTTCCGGCGGACGAAGGGCTGGCGTGGCTGATGGCGCTGCCCGGCGTCGGAATCAAGACCGCCTCGCTGGTGCTGTTATTCTGCTTCGCCAAGCCGGTGCTGCCGGTCGATACGCACGTCCACCGCGTCAGCCAGCGCGTTGGGCTGATCGGCCCGACCGTCGGGCCAGCGCCCGCGCACGCGGCGCTGCTGGCGCTGCTGCCCGCCGACCCTTACGTGCTGTTCAATTTTCACGTTGCGCTGCTGAAGCACGGCCAGCGGATCTGCATCTGGCGCAGCCCGCGCTGCGAGCTATGCCCGCTCACCGCTATCTGTGACTGGTATCAGGAGCACAGGGCAGCGAAAAGCAGCGGCTAGCCGTTAGCGATCAGCAATTGGAGAAGAACGTTCATATCCTGCGCTCTGGCGCGGCTCTGCTTTTGCCAAGCCCTGCTAATCGCTAATCGCTGACTGCTATGTTGCCCGCGAAGTCCGCCGCGAACATCGGCGGGATGCGCACCGGGCGGCCCGTCTTCAGATCGATCCAGACCCACAGCACCCGCGCCCGCGCCAGCAGCGCGTTATCGCCCACGCGCGAGATCGCGTAATGCCGCACCGCCGACGAGCGTCCGATGTCCGAGAGGTAAGTCGCAATTTCGAGCCGGTCGCCGAGCAGCGCGGGCTGCCGGTATTCCAGGCGATAGTTGCGCGCCACGATCCCGAACCCCGCTTCGATCATGCGCGTCATCGTCCAGCCGCACGCAGCGGCGACGTGTATCCCGGCGTCTTCGCAATAGGCCATGTAATTCGCGTTGTTGGCGTGCCCGGCGGTGTCCAGATCGCGCCATTCAACCTCGCGGCGCAGGGTGAAGACGCCCGGCGGCGGGGGTGGAGCTTCCGGAAACGGCGTGCGCACCGTGCGGTCGCTGGACATTCCTTCCGGGAAAAAGGCCGCGATCATCTCGTCCGGCACGCTGACCGGGCGCTGCGTGTCGGTGTCCAGGTAGACCCAGTCGGTA
>JADLHR010000475.1 GCA_020848665.1 Anaerolineae bacterium | reverse complement strand
GCCCGCGCGGCGCTCTGTTGAATTGGGTGGAATCGCGTGGTCTTTCCGGCCTCGCCCCAACGACCTGGGGGGAGGTTTTTTGTTTGATGGCCGGGAAATGGGTGTAGACTGAGTTTATTGGTCGGCCTGAAGACTGTGGTCTGAGGATGTAAGCGGTGCTGGTAAAACGTGTATGGATTGAGCCGGAGCCAGAAGTGGCCTTCGATCCGTATTCCGATAGCGCAGATGTGTTGGTTGAAATGGAAGACAACCGGATCTGGCAGGCGCATTTTGTGACGCTCGATTACCTGCGGCAGGAAATGGAGCTGAGCCTGGATGTCGCGCGGGCGCACAAGCGGGCGCTGGCGGCGACGCCGTTCCTGGCGCTTGAGACGCCGCACGTCGTCATTGAAGACCTGTTTCAGGACACTGTCGAGGACGTGGTCGATAACCTGATGGTGCTCGGCGTCTTCGAGAGCGTCTTCGAGCAGTTCGCAGGCGAGAGCGAGCGTCCCGCCTCAGTGGGAGTATGAGAGCCATGCGTGTGATGTCGAACGGCTTCACCGTCGATAACGCGGCTGAGAGTGCGACTGAGAACACGACCGACGGCACTACCGGGCGGCATCGGTAGGGATCGACTGCGCTGATCCCTGCCGAGCGAGGCCGCATCGCCCCGGCAGCAGGGATCAGCGCGGAATACCCCTGTTAGCCAACCCGCACAACGCGATACTCTGGTGCTCCGGCTCTCCGGAGCACGGACCTTGATGCTAACAGGAGGCGGTGATCTGGTGGCTCCCCGTGATTCTCAATGGTCATATCCGTCTGATCGGCATGATCGGCCGGGCGCTGCGCGGCTGGCCGACGAATGGGCGAATGTCGGCCTGTGCGGCGGCATGTTCCGGCCCGTGAGCGCGCTTGCACCGGGCGAGGCCCCGCACAGGCGGCAGCCATCAGCCGGTGCTCCTGCTCAGGGTCGCAACCAGCGCTGCTGCCGCTGATGATCAACCCAACCTGGTTTGTGGTGCGCGTTTCCGCATCTTCTGATCGATGCGCTTTGAGGAGAGAAGCGTTCGGACTATGGAACGGTATGTAGATAGCAAGCTCTATCGAATCCGGCACTCAGCGGCGCACGTGATGGCCCAGGCGGTGCTGGAGAAATTTCCTGAGGCCAAGATCGCGATCGGGCCGCCCATCGAGGACGGGTTCTATTATGACTTCGACCTGCCGCGCCCGCTGACCGAGGAAGACCTGGCCGAGATTGAGGCGCGGATGCGCGAAATCATCCGCGAGGGCTACGACTTCACGCGGCGCGAAGTCTCGGCGGACGAGGCGCGCGCGCTGTTCGCCGATCAGCCCTACAAGCTGGAGCTGATCGAGGGGCTGGATCGTGGCGGGCAGGACGAGTACGGCGAGAAGACCAGCGAGCCGGTCGTGATCAGCACCTACACGCAGGATACCTTCGAGGACCTGTGTCGCGGGCCGCACGTCGCTAACACGCGCGAGATCAACCCCGACGCGCTGAGCATCACCTTTAAAGCCCCGGCGGGCGCGTACTGGCGCGGCGACGAGCACCGCGAGATGCTGACCCGCATCTACGGCACCGCCTGGGAAACCGCCGAGGAGCTTGAGGAATATCTCGCGCTGCTCGAAGAAGCCAAGAAGCGCGATCATCGCGTGCTGGGCGTCAAGCTCGACCTGTTCGTGATCGATCCACTGGTCGGCAAAGGGCTGCCGCTGTGGAAGCCGAAAGGCGCGATTCTGCGCGAAACGCTGGAGCGTTTTCTGCGCCAGGCGCAGATGGAGCGCGGCTACCAGCCGGTCGTCACGCCGCACATCGGCAAGCTCGACCTGTACCGCACGTCCGGCCACTATCCGTATTACAAGGACAGCCAGTACAGCCCGATCGATGTGGACGGTGAGGAGTTCCTGCTCAAGCCGATGAACTGCCCGCACCACATCATGATCTACAAGAGCGAGCTGCACTCGTATCGTGACCTGCCGATCCGCTACGCTGAGTTCGGCACGGTCTACCGCTACGAGCAGAGCGGCGAGCTGACCGGCCTGACGCGCGTGCGCGGCTTTACGGTGGACGATTCGCACCTGTTCGTCACGCCCGAACAATTGCTGGACGAATTCATCGAGGTGGTGCGCCTGACCCAGTTCGTGTTCGGCAGCATGGGCATGAGCGATTTCCGCGTGCGCGTCGGCACGCGCGATCCGGAGTCGGACAAGTATGTCGGCGACGACGCGAGCTGGGAGCACGCGACCGCCTCAATTATCCAGGCGTGCGAGCAGCTTGACCTGAACTACGTGGTCGAGGTGGGTGAGGCGGCGTTCTATGGCCCCAAGCTCGACTTCATCTTCCGCGACGTGCTCAAGCGCGAGTGGCAGCTTGGCACGGTGCAGGTGGACTACAACCTGCCGGAGCGGTTCGAGCTGGAATACATCGGCGAGGACAACGAGCGCCACCGCCCGGTGATGATCCACCGCGCGCCGTTCGGCTCGCTGGAACGCTTCATCGGCATCCTGATCGAGCACTTCAACGGCGCGTTCCCGGCGTGGCTGGCGCCCGTCCAGGCCGTGCTGATCCCGGTCTCCGACCGGCACCTGGACTACGCGCGCGAAGTCGCCCAGCAGCTTCGCGCCGCCGGGATGCGCGTCGAGGTGGACGACTCCAGCAGCCGCATGGGCGCCAAAATCCGCCATCAGACGCAGATGCGCGTCCCCTGGCTGCTGATCGTCGGCGACCGCGATATCGAAAAGAGCGCGGTCAGCGTGCGCCTGCGGACCGGCGAAGACCTGGGTACGATGGGCGTCAAGGAATTCATCAGCCACGCCACCTACCTGATCGACGTGAAATCGCTGGCGCTGGACTGATCGCGGCCTGCTGCACGGCGACCTGAATCTTCTCAATCTTTCCACGAATCGCTAACGTGCTCCGGCGCGTTAGCGGTTGTCTTGATCGGCGCACGCCGAAGCGTGTGAGCATGGGGGCGAGGGTGCGTGGACGCATATCTCGGTGAGCTGGCCGGGCTGGGCACGTCGCTGTTCTGGAGCTTCAGTTCGGTCCTGTTTACGCTGTCGGGCCGGCGCGTCGGCCCGGCGGTGGTCAACCGCGTTCGCCTGCTGATGGCGGTGGTTATGGTCAGCCTGCTGCACCTGGCTGTCGAGGGCAGCCTGCTGCCGCTCGACGCCGGGCTGGAACGCTGGGGCTGGATGGGATTGTCCGGGCTGATCGGCTTTGTCATCGGCGACGCGATGCTTTTTCAGGCGTTCGTGATGATCGGCCCGCGCCTCTCGATGCTGCTGATGGCGCTGGCGCCGGTGATGGGCGCGCTGCTGGCGTGGCCGCTGCTCGGCGAGCGGCTCACTGCCTCGGAGATTGCCGGGATTCTGCTGGCGCTCAGCGGTGTGACGTGGGTTGTGCTGGATCGCAGCAGCAGCAAGGCTGGGCTGCCGGATATGCCGCCGCGCTTCTATGCGCTGGGCGTGCTGTTCGGGTTGGGCGGCGCGTTGGGGCAGGCGGGCGGCCTGATCGCGTCGAAGGCCGGGCTGGAGGGCGGCTTTCCGGCGCTGTCGGGCAACGTCATGCGCCTGATTATCTCGACTGTCGTGATCTGGGGATTGGCGGCAGCGTCGGGCCGGGTGCGCAGCAATTTCACGGCGTTGCGCGAGCATCCCCGTGCGATCGCGCTGCTGGCGGCGGCGGCCATCTTCGGGCCGGTTGTGGGGGTGTGGCTGTCGCTGGTCGCCGTGCAGAACGCGCCAGTCGGGATCGCGTCCACGCTGATGAGCTTCCCACCGATCATCCTGCTGCCCATCGGCCATTTTCTGTTCAAAGAACATATCACCTGGCGCGCGGTCGTCGGAACAGCGCTGGCGATCGCAGGCACGGCGGTAATTTTCCTGGGCACATAAGCGAATCGTGTTCGCGCCCTGTTGCCCGGCGCGGTAGACTAAAGACCCGGCGCTTCCCGCGTCCGCCGAGTATCGGGATTGTGATCAAGTGATCGAGATTGTGATCAAGATTGTGATCAAGATTGTGCAGGTAAATCAATGATGTCCCACCCGTCCGCCACGATCCACGCCGCCTATAACCTGACGATCGAGCTGGAGCCGGGCCGCTGGCAGCTTTTCAACGGTGTATCCGATCCGGCCTCGCCAGACGTGCAGCGCGCGCTGCTGGATGCGCGCCCGGACGGGATTGTCTGCGCCCCGACGTTCGCCCGCGCGCGCCGCCTGCCCGACGAGGGCTGGCTATCCCCGTCGAGCGTGGCGCGGGTCGTGGTCGGCTGGGCGC
Source organism: Anaerolineae bacterium (assembly GCA_020848665.1). GTDB lineage: Bacteria > Chloroflexota > Anaerolineae > Aggregatilineales > Aggregatilineaceae > DYGX01. The sequence goes on along the minus strand of JADLHR010000475.1, from coordinate 1,852 downwards.
CAGAGAGCCGCAACTGGCACCTGGGGCTGATGCTCCAGCCGGGGTCGGGGGACGAGGACCGGCTGCGCTGGTGCGGGTTAGCGCACTGGCCGAGCGGCCCAGCCGTTGAGCACGAGCGTCAGGCTGCCGAAGCGGGCCGCGCGCTCGCTGAGGTGATCAGGCGCCCGTTTCACATTGTGCCCCCCGCGCACGGCGCCCCCGCTACGCCGCCCGCGCCAGCCATCATCGCGCCGCCTGCACCTGCCCCCGTCGAAGATGTCGCCGAAGTTACCGCCGTGCGCGCGGCAATTGCGCCGGAACTCAACGAGACTTCGGTCGCGCACAGGCATCCCTCGACCGGGCCTGTCGCGCCGGGAACCCCCGCTGAAGCTCCGGCGCTGCCGCCTGCCAGCGCAGCGCCCGCTGACATTTCACTTGCCCCTGCGCCAGCGATCCCGCTGCGTACGCCGCCGTTCGCCTTCGAGGGCTGGCGGATTGTTGCGACGCGCCGAGGTTTCGTGGTGCAGCGGCCTACCCGTTGGGTGATCGCCCTGATACTGCGCGCCGGGGGATACATGATCGGCGCGCTGCTGTTCGTCATGCTCGGCCTCGGCTCGCTGGAGAGCAGCCTGGCGCAGGTCAGCCCGGAATGGCTGCCGTATGTCGGGATTGGCGTCGGGGCGGTGCTTGGCCTGCTGGCGCTGGCGACGTGGTGGCGCGTGCTGACAGTAGCGGATGTCGTGATCGACACGCAGCGGCGCGAGGTGCGGCGGCGCAACCGCTTTAACGGCCTGGTGCGCTGGCGTGTCCCGTTCGAGTCGGTCGAATACCTGGTTGTGACACAGACTCCGGCCCGGCCGCACGGGCGCAAGCGCCCAGACCGCCCGGTGACAATCGGGCTGGATGCCTGGCTGCACCTCTACGATGGACGACGCTTCTGGCAACTGGCGGAGCTGGGGCCGGTCGAGGGCAAGTGCCATGTCTGGCCGCTGGTCGAGCGCCTGCAAAAGCAGCCGGGGCGGCGCGCCCTGGTCCTGGCGCATTACGATACACCCGCGCATCACGCGGCGCTGCATCTGGCCGGGACGCTTGGAGCGGGCGTGTGGGTGGACGTGCGCTAGCGCGGCGCGCCCGCTTTGACAGCCCCTCGTGACCATGCTACCATTCGCCTGAGCTATCCCGGCGGCCAGAAGGTCCTGAATGGGTTTTGATCCTCTTGCGAATGTGACCGGCAGCCAGCGAACGATCCGTATCGCGCTGCTGGCGATCATCCTGCTGACGCTGCCCTGCTATTGCCTGGGAGCCGTCCTGCTGGCGACGGCGCCAGAGTCGCAGGCCACGCGCTCCGGCGGGACACAGCCGCCAACGCTCGGCGGCATCACTGCTTCGCCGACCGTTACGCCCTTCAGTATCTTCACGCCGACCGCGCGTCACGACCCGCTGCGCGCGACCGCCACCCAGTTGTTTCTGTATCCGACCGTGCCGCAGATCGTCTGGCCGACGATGACGCTGACCTGGACGCCGCAGCCGACCTGGACCCCGCTGCCGCAGCCGACCGTCGCGCCGACGATTACGGTGCCGCCTTCGCCGACGCTCCCGCCGACTGATCTTCCGGTCCCGACCGATGCCCCGGCGCCAACCGACGCGCCGCTGCCGACAACCGATCCGGGTCTTTCGGAGCCGACGCCCACTCAGGACAGCTTCTAGAGGCTGTTATGCACTTCGTGGTTTGGTTTCCAGGCCATCCCCCCCCATCCTTCCGACCTCCGGTCGGTTCCTTCCCCCAGAACGAGGGAAGGAAAAAACAGAGCGGTCTCCCCTTCCCTCATTTTGGGGGCAAGGGGCCGGGGGATGGGGGGCTTTTCTTGGGCGT
>JADLHR010000474.1 GCA_020848665.1 Anaerolineae bacterium | reverse complement strand
AGGCGTGGGCGGACGTGCTCGCCCGGCTGCGCGACGATCCGGCATTGCGTGAGCGGCTTAGCGAGGCGGCGCGTGCGTTGTCGGCCCATTACACCTGGCGGGCGCGCGCGGAAAGGATCCGCGTCTTCGTTGAGGGGGGTGGGTGATGCGCGTCGCGCTGCTGGCGCCGGATTTCGCCGCCGCCTATGGCTGGGCGCGCTATGCGCTCGACCTGGGGCGCAGCCTGAGCGCTCAGGGTGTCGAAGTCGTCGCGCTGGCGCAAACGGGCGGCACGGTCGATCCGGGCTTAGGCGCGCTGCTCGTCGAGCGCACGCTGCCCCGGCTGGTCCCGGCGCGGCGCGGATTCCTGATCCGCTCGCTGCTCGCCGTGCCCAGGGTGCGGCGCGCGGCGAAGGGCTGCGATCTGGTGCATGTCCTGGCCGAGCCGTATGCGCCGCTCGGCCTGTGGAGCGCCGGGGCGCGCCCGCTGGTCGTTACCGCACACGGGACGTTTGTCCCGACGACGGCGGCGCGGGCGCTGGCGGGGCCGCTCTATCGCCGCGCCTACCGCCGCGCGCGCCTGATCGCAGTCAGCGACTACACCGCCGGGCGTGTCCGCGCCGCGCTGCCCGGCCTGGAGCCAGTCGTCATCCGCAACGGTGTGGACGCGGCGCGCTTCCAGGCCCCGCAGCCTGATCCCGGCAAACAGGGGCTGACCGTGCTGGCGTCGGGCGGTGTCAAGGCGCGTAAGGGAACCCATCTGCTGGTTGAAGCCTTCGCGCAGGTACACGCCCAGCTTCCCGATGCGCGGCTGATCGTCACCGGGCGCGCCGACGAGCCGGAGTACCTGGCGCGGGTCGAGACGCTGATCGCACAGCATGCCCTGGGTGGACGCGTGCGGCTGGCGGGCATGATCCCTGAAACGGAGCTGCTCGGCTGGTACCGGCACGCCGACGTGTTCGCGCTGCCCTCGCTCAATGTTGGCGGAAAATTCGAGGGGTTCGGGCTGGTCTTCCTGGAGGCGAGCGCCGCCGGGCTGCCGGTGGTTGGCACGCGCGGCAGCGGCGTCGAGGAAGCGGTAATTGACGGCGAGACCGGGCTGCTCGTCCCGCAGGATGATCCCGGCGCGCTGGCGAGCGCGATCCTGCGCCTGCTGCGCGATCCTGCGCTGCGCGTGCGGCTCGGCGCAGCGGGGCGCGCGCACGCCGCCCGCCAGGACTGGACGGCGATCGCAACGCGCGTGCGGGACGTTTACGCCAGACCCGCCGGGCCGCTGCCCTGACATCACCCCCCGGTTTGTGTTATGCTTGGGCGGATTAGCACTCTCGCGCTCAGGACGCGCCCGCCGCTCAGGCAGACTCTATGCAGGCAGACTCTTTGCATATCGTCATGCTGCACGACCTGCTGCCGCCCGAAGATCACGACGACGCGGCAGCCGCGGTGTGGCAGCTCGGCCAGGGGCTGATCGCTGCCGGGCAGCGCGTGACCTTTATCTCGACCACTCCCGGCCCTGCCCAGGTCGAGCAGCGCGGCGGGATCGCGGTCCACCTGCTGCACTCGCGCTACGCCACTCGCTGGTCGGCGTGGTATGGGCTGTTCAATCCGCAGACTTCCCTTCCGCTGCTGCGCACGCTGCGCGCGCTCAAGCCAGATATCGTGCATGCGCATGATGTCCACACGCACCTGAGCTATCACAGCCTGGTGCTCGGTCGTCGCGCCGGGGCCACGACCGCCTTCACCGCGCGTGATACGCTGCCATTCGCCTACCGGCCGCTGGCGCTCACGACGCACGCCTGCGACGCGCAGAACTATCGCGTTCCGTTCTACACCGACTGGCGGCAGGCAAAGTTAGGCTGGAACCCGACCCGCAACCTGTCGATCCGTCACACGATGCGCTATTACACCGCCCTGCGAATTGCGGTCAGCGCGGCGCACCAGCGGGCGCTGGCCGACAACCACCTGTCGCGCTTCGAAGTGATTCACGATGGGCTGGATTTCAGCGCGCCGGTGTCCGAGGCCGCTGTCGAGACGCTGCGCCAGCGGCTCCGCCTGGGTGACCGGCGTGTGATCCTGTTCGCGGCCGGGACGCTGGACCTCGACGGCGAACCGCAGATGCTGGCTGCGCTGCGGCGCGTGCGGCGCGATGTGCCCGGCGTGGCGCTGTGGGTTTTTGAGGCGGATGCGCCGCGCGTCGACCGCCTGCGCCGCGATAACCCGGACCTGGGCGACGCGCTGGTGACCGGCGACGACCTGCTCGATGGCGCGAACCGCGCCGCCGCCTGCGCTCTGGCGGATGTGCTGGCCTTTCCGCGACCCGCTTTCGAACCGTGGCCGCTGATCGTGCTGGAGGCGATGGCCGCCGGGACACCGCCGGTCGTATCGTGCTTTGGCGGCGCGCCGGAAGCCGTGATCGACGGTGAGACAGGCTACGTTGTCCATCCGCAGCAAGTGGACGCGCTGGCGGAACGCCTCACGCGTCTGCTGACCGACGCCGATCTGCGCCGCCGCTTCGGAGAGGCCGGGCGCCAGCGAGCGCGGCGTGAATTCGACCTGTCGCATCAGGTCGCAGCGACGCTCGACGCCTACCAGCAGGCGCGCGCCCGCCGGAAAGGAAGCGCGGCGTGAAGCTGTTCGTGATCGT
>JADLHR010000473.1 GCA_020848665.1 Anaerolineae bacterium | reverse complement strand
TCCAGCGCAAGCCGCTCGGCGTCATATTCGGGCGACTGGCTCAGCCAGTGGTCAACGTACAGCCGCAGCGCCTCGTCGTCGTCCGCGAGATACTCCGTGTCGTACTGCTCGTCCTTGAGCCACGCCCACGTCCGCTCGGTGATGTCGTCCCAGGCGCGGTCGATCATCCACGCGCGTCCCAGCTCCGCCTCGATCTCGTCTTCTTCCGCGCCGTCAAACACTGGCGAGATCGCGCGGAAGCCCAGGCGGTCAGCCGCCCAGCCGAGGTGCGTTTCCAACACCTGGCCGATATTCATGCGGCCCGGCACGCCGAGCGGGTTAAGGATGATCTCAATCGGGCGGCCATCTTCGAGGAACGGCATATCCTCGATCGCCACAACCTTCGAAATCACGCCCTTGTTCCCGTGGCGGCCCGCCATCTTGTCGCCCTGCGTCAGCTTGCGCTTCTGCGCCACGCTGACCCGGACCATCTGATCGACGCCCGCCGGCAGGTCGCGGTGCTCCTCACGATTGAAAATCCTGACATCGACAACTTTGCCCTTTTCACCGTGCGGCAGGCGCAGCGACGAGTCCTTCACTTCGCGCGCCTTCTCGCCGAAGATCGCACGCAGCAGCTTCTCTTCCGGGCTGAGTTCCTTCTCACCCTTCGGCGTAATCTTGCCGACCAGGATGTCGTTCGGCCCCACATCCGCGCCGATGCGGATGATGCCATGCTCGTCCAGGTCTTTCAGCGCCTCGTCGCCCACGTTCGGAATGTCGTAGGTGATCTCCTCTGGCCCGAGCTTGGTATCGCGCGCTTCGATCTCGTGTTTCTCGATGTGAATCGAGGTGAACTTGTCTTCGCGCACCAGTTCTTCGCTGATCAGCAGCGCGTCTTCGTAGTTGCCGCCTTCCCACGACAGGAACGCGCACAACACGTCGTGACCGAGCGCAAGCTGCCCGAAATAGGTGGACGAGCTGTCCGCGATCACCATCCCGCGCTGGATCATCTGGCCCTTCTGGACCACCGGGCGCTGATCGATGCAGGTGGACTGGTTAGAGCGGTTGTACTTGCGCAGGCGGTAGGTGTGGATGCCCTGCTCGCCGCGCACCACGATCTGATCGCCCGTCACCGACAGAACCTCGCCATCCTCGGCGGCCAGCAGCACCTGACCGGAGTCCTTCGCGGCCTGGTGCTCAACCCCGGTGCTGACGATCGGGATATCCGGCTTGAGTAGCGGCACGGCCTGGCGCTGCATGTTGGACCCCATCAGCGCGCGGTTGGCGTCGTCATGCTCCAGGAACGGGATCAGCGCCGCCGAAATGCCGACGATCTGGCGCGGCGCCACGTCCATGTAGTCGATCCGCTCGATGGACGAGACCAGGAACCGCTGATGATGCCGCGCCGAGACGCGATCCGTCGTAAAGCGATGGTGCTCGTCGAGCGGCGCATTCGCCTGCGCGATCATGTAGCGGTCTTCTTCGTCTGCCGAGAGGTAACGGTTCTCGCTGCTGACGAACGGCACAATCGGCACGCGCTGCACACCGAACTTTTGCAGCTTCTTGATCACGGCGCTGTCGATTATCGTCCCGGCGGGAATCGATCCCTTGCCACTCTCAGCGGTGATCTCCTCGCGGGTAATCTGGCCGATCAGCTTCTCGTCGTCAAGCGGCAATTCGCGGTATACCGGGCGATAGGGCGTCTCGATAAAGCCGTACTCGTTGACGCGCCCATAGCTCGCCAGACGCCCGATCAGGCCGATGTTCGGGCCTTCCGGCGTCTCAATCGGGCAGATACGGCCATAGTGACTGTGGTGCACGTCGCGCACGTCGAAGCCAGCCCGCTCGCGGCGCAGGCCGCCCGGCCCCAGCGCCGACAGCGTGCGCTTGTGTGTTAGCTCGGCCAGAGGGTTAGTCTGGTCCATGAACTGCGAGAGCTGGCTGGAGCCGAAGAACTCGCGCACCGCCGCGACCACCGGGCGGATATTGACCAGCGTCATCGGCGTCAGGTTGTCCGACTCGCGGATCGACATGCGTTCCCGCACGACCCGCTCCATCCGGCGCAGGCCGATGCGCAGCGAGTTCTGAATCAGCTCGCCGACCGTCTTGACGCGCCGGTTGCCGAGGTGGTCGATATCGTCCGGCTGCTCCAGCCCGTTGTTGATCAGGATCATGCGCTCGACCAGCTTCACCAGGTCGAACTTGGTGATCGTGCGGCGGTTGCGCGGCACCACATCGTCGATCCGCAGCCGCTGGTTGAGCTTGTAGCGGCCCACGCGGTCGAGGTCGTAGCGGCGCTGGTCGAAAAGCTGGCTTTCCAGATATTCGCGCGCGTTGTCAAGCGTGGGCGGGTCGCCGGGGCGCATCCGCTTATAGAATTCCAGCAGCGCGGCTTCGGCGACAGACTGCCCTTCGCGCAGGTCCCACTGCGGCTCCATACGGATCGTGCCAGCCATGAATTGGTGATCCGGGTTATTATCGACTTCTTCAAAGACTGCCAGCAGCTCCTCGTCGGAGCCTTCCTGAATGGGTGACTGCTGGTCGAAGCCATCGGTCACTGCCGCCAGCGCACGCAGCAGAATCGTGACCGGGATCGTGCGTTTGCGGTTGAACTTGATCGCGAGATAGTCCGTCTTGCGCGTTTCGAACTCCATCCACGCGCCACGATCAGGGATCAGCTTCGCGGTGGCGAGGCGCCGGCCCGTCGTGCGGTCTTCCTCAGCGCCAAAGTAGACGCCGGGCGACCGGATCAACTGGCTGACGACCACGCGCTCGG
>JADLHR010000472.1 GCA_020848665.1 Anaerolineae bacterium | reverse complement strand
GTTTCGCGTGAATTATTCATGAAATGTGTATGGTCCGGCGGGCTGGCAAGCGGAACACACACCACCCGGCAGGCGGCTCAGGGGATACTGGGCGGGCGAAACCGGCAGCTAGCGGTATGAGTTGCGGCGGGCAAACAGCTCGCTGTAAAGCGCATGCAGATTGGTGCGATGCAGCTCTTGCACCAGGCCGTTGAGGGGGATGCGGCTCTTGCCGCAGCGCTCGATATGGATGTCGTCCAGCGCGGTAGCGGGCAGCTCCCGCTCGATCGCGTGCTCGACCTGCTGGCGCAGGCTTGCCAGATAAGCCAGATCGTCCTCGATCTTGGTCTCGACTTCGCCGCGCAGCACGACCTCACCGTGCCCCTGGACCACGTTCTCGTACCCGCCGTTGCGCAGCGCCTTCAGGCTGGCGACGAAATCATCGTAGCTGCCATCCACAAAATAGGGGATCGGCATCAGCGTGTCGGCGGCGAAGAGCACGCGATCTTCCTTGACCAGCGCGACAATCGAGTCCGGGCTGTGGCCGGGTGAGGGTGTTAGCTCGACGGTCTTGTTACCGAGATGAATGCTCAGCACACCGCTGTCAAAGACCAGGTGCGGCAGCACGAGCGTGATGCCGCGCAGCTCAGGCGCGCTGTGCTGGGCCTGCTCCAGCCCGGCGCGTCCGCGCGTGTCGAGCAGCTCGTAACAGCGCGCGTGCGAAACCACCTGCGCGCCTTTGAAGAAGCACGTGCCATAGGTGTGATCAGCGTGATAGTGAGTGTTGATGACGTAGCGGATCGGGCAGTCCAGCCGTGTTTCGAGGAAGTGCTTGATAGCGCGCGCTTCTTCAGGGAAGATGAGGGTGTCGATCAGAATCGCCCCCTCGGAAGTAATCACAGCGCCGGCGGTCACCTGGGCATACAGTTCGCTGGAAAAGACGTAAATATCGTCGGCGACGCGTTCTCGCTGCATGGTTCACGAGCTTCCTCAGTGGATGGGTGGGGCTTCGGTCCCGGCACGGGGAGTATAGCGGTTTGGAAGGGGGGAATCAAGCGCTTAATGAAAACCGCGCGGGACAGGCTCCCGAATGAAAACGCCCTTGCTCAAGCGAGCAGGGGCGTTGATAAGACCTCCCGCCATGCCGTGTGCCGCGACGTTTTGAACCTGCTTTCGCAGGTGGGTCATCTGCCGATCATTCCTGCTTTAGAACAAGTCCTAATGCGTTCATGCCCGGACTGTGATGCCCATAGTTTGGGTGTTGGCTCAAAACCTATGTGCGGATCACGCGCACGGCAGGTTAACCCCGTTATACCACGCTTCAGCGGGCCTGTCCAGTCACAATCAACCCCGTGCGCAGGCGGCGCTTGCGGCCCGGATCAGCCCTCGTCAAAGCCGGTGAAGCCTTCCGGCAGGTTGTCCATGCCGGGCTGACCGGCGTACTCCTCGGCAAAAGACGGCGCGAGAGCCGCCTCCTGCGTCTCGGCGGGGATGACAACCGGGACTTCTTCCGGGGTGCGAACGTTGTAGAACCACGTCCGGAGGAACATCACTACCGCGCCGACCCCTGCCAGCGCCGTTACCAGCTCGAAGATCAGCCCCAGCGGCGGCACCGGCGCGTTGGTCAGCAGCGTGTAGACCAGCACCCCCGCCGCGAGCGACCAGAGGCTCCGGCGCAGCGGGCTGCCATCCGGCCGGGGCCGGATAAAGCGCAGCACCAGGTAACCGATAGCGAAACTGACTACCACGCGGCCCATATACAACAGCAGAAACCCGAACCCCGCGATAAACGCCAGATTGCCGATCAGCATCCCGGCCCCCGCGATGATCGCCAGTTCTTCAAGCGAGATCGCCAGCAGCAGCGCCAGCACGATCAGGCTCAGCACGATCAGGATTACGCTGAACGGAAAGGCCAGCATGAACGCGACCAGCCCCCAACCTGCCGCCGGGATAGTGCGCCGGCGGATATGCTGCGCGGGCTGCGTGATGAAGCTCGGCCACAGGATTAGCACCGGCGCGCCGATCAACAGCAGCGTGATCACGTCGCGGAGCACGCTGCTTGCGTAGCCGCGCGCCAGCCGGGCGGCGTTGTCGGCTTCGCCGAGGTTAGTGATATCTGGCTGCGACACGACCGCGTCATACGTGATTCGTCCCTGCACCACGCCGGGCGGAATCGGCCGCCGGGATGGCGCCTCGTAATTCAGATCGCCGCCAATAAAGGCTGTATCGCCGATTGCCAGGCCAGGGTCGTTGAACGAGATGTTGTAGACAGGCAGGCCGGGAATATCCGTGTCGCGCCGCCAGTCTCCGACCGATGCGTCGATTCGCCCGCCCACGCGCCCCTGAATGGTCAGCGATTCACCGCTGAAGTCCACGTCGCCGCCCACCAGGCCGTTGATCTCGGCCTGGTAGCCGTACACCAGCAGGTCGCCGGGCAGGTGCGCGTCCGGCATGATCTCGACGTTGAGCGCCAGGGCGAGTAGGTCGGTTCGTTCGCCGGAAATGCGCGCTTTCTCGCTGATCAGCACATTCATCCCGGCGAAATGCAGATCGTCGCCGACGGCGCCTTCAACGCGCAGACGCCCCCCCGCGACCCAGACATCGCCCGTCACGGTCGCGGTCGGATAAATATGCACTTCGGAGCCGATACCGAGCAGGTCGCCGTCAATCGTGCCGCGCACTTCCAGCACGCGGCACAGGAAGTAGAAGTCTTCGACGATGTAATCCGTTTCCGCCACCACGCAGCGATCGCCGCGCATCCCGTCCGACGCCTCGACGCGGCTGACGAGCGCCAGCAGGCCCAGCCCAACCAGCAAGCCGAGGATCAATACGGCGTGCGTGCGCGGTTTAGCGAACAGGCGCATGCCTGTGTTCCTTCCTGCGTGGCAAAGTGATTCGCCGGGCGGTTCTATCCGCTGCTTCCGGCAGAGTCGTGCTGCGCCCAATTGTATCAGGTCAGCGCGCGATGTGAGAAACCGGGATGCGCCGCGC
>JADLHR010000471.1 GCA_020848665.1 Anaerolineae bacterium | reverse complement strand
GGCGAACCAGACTCTTGACGGCGAAGCAGCCGAGGCGCTCGCGGAAGCGCCCGAAGCGATGCTTGCCGCTCCGGAGGCGGCGCTGCCCGTTCCGCCGGTCGATGCCGCTGCGCAGCCATTTGCCGGAACAGGCGTCCTCGCGCCGCCTGCGACCTTATCGCCGGGCGCTGCGCGGCGCAGCGCCGAGGCGCAGGCAAGCGCCGGAGCGGAAGCGGATCGCGCAGGATTCATACCTCTCACCGCTACCCCCACGCCTGCCGCCGCGCAGTTCGCAACGCCAACTGCGGAGCAAGCAGCAGCCGTCACCGAAGACGAAGCAGCGAGCGCAGCCGGCGTCTCACAGAAAGCGCAGGAAAAAACCGCGAGCGAGTCCGGCTTGCGCTGGTGGCTGGTCGGCGCGGGCGCGGCGGGGCTGGCGCTCTCGGCGGCGCTGTTCGTGCACGGCAGACGGCAGGCGGGCGTGTGATGCACCTGCCGCCAGTCAACTTCTGCCAGGTATGCGGCGCGCCAATGACCGAAGGCGAGCGGTTCGGCAAGGTCCGGCGCTTCTGCGCGGAGTGCGGTTATATTCACTTCGCGGACCCGAAGGTGGCGGCAGCCGTGCTTATCGAGCGGGATGGCGAGGTGTTACTGGTGCGGCGCGCGGCTGAACCAGAGCGCGGCAAATGGGCGCTGCCCGCCGGATATATCGATTACGGCGAGCACCCCGCCCTGGCTGCGATCCGCGAGGTGCGTGAAGAAACGGGGCTGATGGTTACCATCGACCGGCTGCTCGATGTGCAGGGCGGCGCAGCGGAACTGGGCGCTTCAATCGTCATCATCTACGCCGCGCACGTCGTCGAGGGGACCGCGCGCCCGCTGGATGACGCCGAGGCCGTCGGCTGGTTTGGCCGGGACGATCCGCTGCCCGAACTGGCATTTGAGAGCACGCGCACCATGCTCGCCGCCTGGGCCACAGGGCAGCCGCCAGGCAGCGGCGCGCCGCTTGATTAGCGCGCTTCTTCGCCGCCAAGCGCAGACATCGCGTCCGACCACTCCTGCGTCATGAAGATACGCCAGTAGAGCCGCAGCAGGAACGGGAAATAACGCTCGACCGCCACACCGAGCAGCGCCAGCGGCCCGCCCAGAATAACCTCGTGCCGGCCGGCGACCAGCGCCGCGATGGCCTGTTCCGCCACCTCGTCGGGGTAGTCAATGCGGAATCCGTACCGCTCGATCACGTCTTTCGTTTCCGGCGCGAGCATATCGGTATGCGTCCACGAAGGCAGCACCAGCGTCATGCGCACCCCGCTGCCGCCTAGCTCGCGGCGCAGCGCGTCGGTAAACCCCGCCAGGCCATACTTGCTGGCGACGTAAGTGGACACCTGCGGCACCGCCACCCGCCCCAGCCCGGAAGCGACATTCAGGATATACCCGCTGTGCCGGGCGAGCATGGACGGCAGCGACAACTGCGTCAGGCGAATCGCTGCCCACAGGTTGAGGCGCAGCACCTGCTCGATGCGCGCCGGGTCAAGGTCAATCAGCCGCCCGCCATGAATCGCCCCGGCGTTGTTGACCAGTACATCGATCCGCCCAAAATGCTCCAGCGTGCGAGTGACTGCTGCTTCAAGCTGCGCCTCGTCGGTGAGATCGGCTGGCACGGCCAGCACCTCCGCGCTGTACGGCTCGATCTCACGCCGGACGGCTTCCAGGCGGTCGGCGCTGCGCGCAACCAGCGCCACCCGTGCGCCGCGCCGCGCAAACGCGAATGCCAGCGCCCGGCCAATGCCAGTCGATGCGCCGGTAATCAGCACAACCTTGTCTGCCAGAATCAGCGTCGAATGCTGCGGACGCAGGTAGCGCGCCAGCCAGTATCCGCCCGCCGCCAGCGCACCGGTCAGCACCAGCCCTCGGCCCAGCCGCATTTTTACCGCTCTCCTCTTTCCAAACGCTTGCGCGCAATCAGAATCTGGTTGACGCCGAGGCTGAGTGGGGTAAGCGTCGTGCGTGTGATCACCTGCGCCAGCGCGGGCAGCCCAAACAGTCCGAACTGCACGGCTTTCGGCAGCAGCGGCGCGTAAGGCACATCCCACAGGCCATCCCCGAAGTGGCGCAGCACCTCAAAGCCACTCGCTTCAACCCACTCGCGCCAGCGGCCAGGCGGCTGGACGTTGATATGCGTCGGGTCCTTGCCAATCGCGTCGGTCATCGGGTCTTTGAACCGGCGCAGCCTATAGTCCGGGTTAGGCGTCGCCAGCAGCAGCAGGCCGCCGGGCCGCGAGATGCGGTTGATCTGGCGCAGCGTCTCAGCGGGATCGGGCAGATGCTCGACCAGATGCAGCGCAACAACCGCGCTGAACTCCGCATCACCAAACGGCGACAGGTCGGCGGCGCTCATGACGTGCCCTTCGGCGCGCGGCGCGTGGCGGTGAAGCTGCTCGATGCTGTACGCCGCGATGTCCACCCCCACACACGCGAAGTCATCGACCAACAGGCCGAGCAGGTGCCCCAGCCCGCAGCCCAGTTCCAACAGGCGCCGGTCCGCGCCGGGTGGCGCGTAACG
>JADLHR010000470.1 GCA_020848665.1 Anaerolineae bacterium | reverse complement strand
TCTACGTACTGCCCGATCGGCGCCTGAATCCGCCGCTGGTGCATCTCGGCTTGCAGCAGCTTGACCATGCGCTCCGGCGAGAACGCGCCGCCGATCCGGTCGGCGGGCGGCAGCCAGTGGAACAGCACAACCGTATACCACGCGCCGGAGCGGAAATTGTCTTTTTCGGCGCGCAGGGTCAGCAGCGCGTCGTCCGCCGCCGGGCTGCTCAGCCAGTCGCTGATCCAATCGCGCGCCGGTGGGTGTTCGACCGCCGGAGCTTCGGTCGCCTGCTGGCGGACCAGCTCGCGCGCAAACAGCCGCTCGCTGTACTCAAGCGCCACCAGGTCGAAATCGTCCGGCGCGTCTCCGGCGCTCAGCACGGACAGATAGCCGAGAAGCTGGCCCTCGTGGATCAGCGGCACGGTCAGCCCGGCCGGGCTGCGGATGATCTGCCAGTTGTCCTCGAAATAGGCGCGGTCTTGCAGGTCGAAGCGGCGCACGAACTCCGCCCCGCCCGCCAGCGCGAGGTGTGAGTCCCACTCGTGGCCGGTAGTCGAGGCGGGCAGGCCGCGACTGATGACCTGTCCCTTGCGATTGTGCATCACCACCGGGCGGTCGAGCATGCGGGCCAGCGCGTTGAGCATGGTCGTCAGCCCGCGATAGCTGGCGGCGTGGCGCTGAAGCGTCTGTTCCAGCTCGAAGGCGCGCTGCGCCAACTGCGCTTCGCGGTTGGTGAGCAGGCGCTGCACGGCGCGCTCGACCTGAGGCAGCGCGGTACGCTCTGGCAGGGTGATCAGCGGGAAATTGTGCTGTTTTGCGACCTGGTGCGCGGCGGCGGGGATCGGGCCGCAGACCGCCAGCGCGCCGGCGCGGAGCTGAATCAGCTCTGCGACGATCATATCCAGCGTCAGTGGCTTCTGGAAGTTGGCGAGCGTCGAAGTCGAGACGAGCACCAGCTCGCCTCCTTCCATATCCGCGAAAATCGGCGGGCGAGTCCGCATCGGGCACACCCAGTTGATTGGCACCTCAAGCGACCCGGTCAGCAAGCGGCTGCCCATAGGCAGGGCAAGTTTGAGAAGCTGGTGAAGCGTCGTGGCGGCAGAGACAGAAGTCATCGGGGAGTCTCCCTGCAAATGCACAGAACGCCGAGCAGAGTTTGGTGAACAGGTTACCCACCATTGTATGAAGTGCATAAACGCCTGTCTTCGGGCATGTCTTATGAGAATCACACGAGGTCTTTTGGGCAGATTGCACAATTTCGACCCTTTTTGTTGGGCGATGTCCTTCCCAACAACTCGCAACCGGGTTTATACCGCTCTTGTTACCGGCGCTTCGGGCGTCTGGCAGGCGGTGGGCGAGCGCCTTAGACAAGCCCTGGCGAAGCCGCTATACTCGGCGCGCGCCGTCTAAGGAGCGTGAGAGACGCTGATGTCCGAACCGCCTGAGCACGACCGCCACGACGATCCTGCCCGAATCAATCGACCCCCAGACCAGGCCGGGGGCCGGCGCGTCCATCCCATCTTCGAGCCGCCGTCAAAAGACGATGACACGCAGCCGAAGCTTCGCCCGGGCGACCCGGCGACGGCTTATCTGGCGATGAGCGAGCCGCTCGCGCTTGAAGACGACACCTCTCCGCGACCGCCTGTTCCGCCTCGCCAGGCCGGGACTCCGGCACGCGCGCTGCTGCTGCTGGTGGTTATGGCCGGGATGCTGTGTATCTGCGTCGCGATCGTGGGGCTGGCCGGGGTTGCCGGGTACCGCGACGGGCTGGCGACCAACAAGGCGCGAGCGACGCAGACAGTCGCCGCCGAGATCGCTCAGCAGTACGCGGCGGGCGTCGAGAACATGGATCAGGGCCTCTTTGAACTGGCAATCGCGCGCTTTGAGTGGATTGTCGAGACGGTCCGGCCCCCGGCGCGCTACCTGGGCGACAGCCCGGCGCGGCTGGCGGCGGCGCGCACCGCCATCGCCGTGACGCCAACTGCAACCGTTACCCCGACCGAAGCGGCTACAGCGACGCTGACACCGGCTCCGCAGCCGACGCGCACGCCGGTTCCTTCCCCCGCGACCCAGGCAACCGCCGCGCCCGACCCAGCTGATCCGGCCTATCTCTATGATCAGGCGGCGCGGGCGATGCGCCTGTCGCGCTATGAGGAAGCGATTGAGTGGCTGCGCTCACTTCAGGCGCTCGATCCGAATCACCGTCCGGCCGAAACGCAGGGGATGCTGATGGAGGCGCTGACGCTTCAGGGACGCATCTATCTGCGCGGCGCGAACGAGGATGGCGAAGACCAGCTCGCGCGCGGCATCCTGCTGATCTACGAGGCCGATGACCTGGGGACCGTCGAGCCGCAGAGCCTGCTGTACGAAGCCGACGTTGCCGAACGGTATCTCAACGCGCGCAGCTACGTCAACGGCGGGAATTACGCCCAGGCAATCGCCATCCTGGAGCAGCTTTGCGCCGAGGCGGAAACGACCTGCAACTGGGGCTATCGCGGGGTGAGCGTGCGCGATCTGCTTGAGCAGGCGCGCGCGGGCGGCCCGGCTCCTGGTGAGGCGGGTGGCTCCTGAGAGACCATATGGAAAGAGCACTTGCTAAGGGCCTAACGCTACCGACCGTTTCCAAAGCAGGCGCGCGCTTGCCAGATAAATCCAGGCTTCACTCGCCTCAGGTAATAGCTCATAATCCTTACTCAAGCGGCGTTGGCGATCAAACCACGCAAAAGAACGTTCGACGACCCAACGGCGCGGGAGCACATAGAAGCCTTTCGGATAGCGTTCAGCATAGGTGTCTTCGCCTAAAAAGTCTTTGAGCAGATCGGCATAGTCACCGCGTGGTTCGACCGGGCGACGCACACATTCAACCGTCCACCCCAGGGTGGTTGTTACCCACTTAGCAAATGTCTGCTTGTAACCGCTATCGGTCCATAGGTGCTGCAAGCACGGAAATTGGAGGCTGGCTCCGACCAGTAGCTTTTGTCCGCCTTGTGTGTCTGACAAGCCAGCTTCATCCACAGCCACTTTCAGCAAGAAACCTTGCGTATCAACCAGAATTTGCCGCTTGCGTCCTTTGAGTTTCTTGCCCCCATCATAGCCTCTTAGCCCCCTTTTTCCGTCGTTTTGACGGTTTGACTATCGATGATCGCAGCGCTTGGTTGCGCTTCTCGTCCCAGTTGCTGCCGCACACGTTCACGCAACGCGGTGTTCAGTTGCTCCCAGGTGCCATCCTTGCGCCAGCGCCGAAAATACCAGAACACCGTACTGTAGGGTGGAAAATCATGCGGCAAAAGATGCCATGCACACCCGGTTTTTAGCACATACAAAATCGCGTTGAGAATCTCGCGGCGCGGCCATTCCGCCGGACGTCCCCCTGGCAAGGGTTGTGGAACCAGGGGTTCAAGAATGACCCACTCTTCAGCGGTGATGTCTGTCGCATACGCT
>JADLHR010000469.1 GCA_020848665.1 Anaerolineae bacterium | reverse complement strand
ATCCGTTCACTACGCTGGAGCCGAACCTCGGCGTCGCTCTGGTCGATGACCGCGACCTTGTGCTGGCGGACATCCCCGGTCTGATCGAAGGCGCGCACATGGGCGTTGGCCTGGGGCATGGATTCCTACGCCACATCCAGCGCACGCGGGTGCTGATTCACCTGCTCGACGGCGCGGCGGGCGACCCGCTGGCTGATTTTCATCAGATCAACTCGGAGCTGGCGCTATTCGACGAGGCCCTGGCTGCCAAGCCGCAGATCGTGGCGCTCAACAAGATCGACCTGCCTCAGGCGCAGGAACGCTGGCCGGGCATCCGCGAAGCGCTGAAAGCGCTGGGCTACGAGCCGATGGCGATCTCGGCAGTGACTCATCAGAACGTGCGCGAGCTGCTGGGCCGGGCGCTTAACACGCTCGATGCGCTGCCCGAAGTCGAAGAACTGGCGGAGCGCCCGCTCTACAGTCTGGGCGAAGACCCGTTCGCATTCGAGATTACACGCCAGCCGGATAGCAGCTTCCGCGTCAGTGGCAAGCGCATCGAGCGCGCCGCCGCGATGACCTACTGGGATTACGACCAGGCTGCCGCCCGTTTCCAGCGCATCCTGGAAACGATGGGTATCAGCGCGGCCCTGCGCGAAGCGGGCGTCCAGCCCGGCGACACGGTCTTCATCGGCGATACGGAGCTGGAATGGGGCGAGTGACCTGTGCCGCGCCGCGCCGGGAGCAACGCTGTTGACGCGCCTCGGCATCCTGGGCGGAACCTTCGACCCGCCGCACTACGGGCACCTGATCCTGGCTGAGCTGGCCGCCGACAGCCTGACGCTCGACCGCGTGCTGTTTGCGCCCGCCGCCGATCCGCCGCACAAGGGCGCGCCGCGCGCCTCGGCGGAGCAGCGTACGGCGCTGGTGGAGCGCGCCATCGCCGGGAATCCGCGCTTCGCGCTTTCCCGCGTCGATCTCGACCGCCCCGGCCCGCACTACACCGTTGATATGCTGCGCCTGCTGCGCCAGGAATTTCCCGGCGCAGAGCTGGTCTTCCTGATCGGCGGCGATTCGCTGCGCGACCTGCCGATGTGGTCGCGCCCTGGCGAACTGATCCAGCTGGCGCGGCTGGGCGTCATGCGTCGGCCGGGCAGCGCGCTCAACCTGGCGCGGCTGGAGCGGGACATTCCAGGCATCCGCGCGCGCGTGGACTGGATCGACGCGCCGCAGATCGACATCTCTGCGACCGGCATCGCTCGCCGTGTCAGCGCCGGGCTGAGCATCCGCTACCAGACGCCGGACGCTGTCCGCGCGTATATCGAGGCGCACAACCTGTATCGTAACGATCCTGAAACGGTGACCTCACCATGACACGACGCATCCGCTTGATTGCTCTCGCACTGCTGGTGCTCACGGCGCTGGCGTGGGCGCTGGGAACCGCTATCGCGCCGCCGCGCACCGCCGTGTCCGCGCGCTTGCAGGCAACCGAGACGCCGCCCGGCGACGACGCGACCCCGGCGTCCGCCGAGCCGGCGCTGACGCCCAGCCCGATCCCGACCGAAACGCCGCTGCCCAGCCCGACCTTCACGCTCCATGCGCCGACGCGCATCCCGCCGACGCCCGTCCCGCAGGCGCCGACGCCCGCCGCGCAGACGCGTGTGACTGGCTCGGCGCTGGCGCGCGTCCAGGCCGACGACACGCTGCGCGTTGGCGCCTATTTCAACGCCGCGCCCTTCACCTGGCTCAACGAACGCGGCGAGGTCGATGGCTACGAAGCGGACATCATCAACGCGATCGCGATCGAGCTGGGGCTGGGTGTGGAGTTCGTGCAGGTCACACGCCAGAACGACACGGAGATGCTCGTCACGGGCGCGGTCGATCTGCTGATCGGCCAGCAGACGCTCAGCCGTGACCGCGAGGCGGTGCTCGATTTCACCCACCCGTATTATCTCAACGAGCAGCGGATGGTGATCCGCCAGGGCGAGCCGTACGCTGCGCTGGAGCAGCTTGCCGGGCACGCGATCGGTGTCGAGATCGGCAGCCGCAGCGAGCGCGCCCTGCGTCTGTGGGCTGGCGCGAGCGGCGCGCAGTTCGACATCCGCACCTACACCACCGAGAACGCGGCGCTGGACGCGCTGGCAGGCGGCGAAGTAGACGGCATGGTTGGGCAGCTTGACAGCCTGCGCCGCGCCGGTCGCCAGCAGATGAGCCTGATCGACGAGCCGGTTCTGCTGGAGCCGTACGCTATCGCGCTGCGCCGCAACGATGACAACTTCTACCGGCTGCTCAACCGGTCGCTTCAGCGCCTCAAGGCCAGCGGGCGCCTGGAAGAAATCTACCGCGAGTGGTTTGGCGCAGAGCCGATGGACTTCGTAACGCTTGTGCCGGTCTACGACGACCTGTATGAAGACACGCGCGGCGTGGATGACTTCGGGACCGATCTGGTCATCCCAGCCAACCCGGTCCGCGCCCGGCTGGAAACCGGCCAGCCGCTGCGCGTCGCGGGGATTGTCGTCGAGGGGCAGGATGCGCCCGCCAGCGTGCGGCTGATGAACGCGCTCAACCGGGCGCTGGTCGAGGAAATGGCGCGGCGCCGGAATACGACCGTCGAATACGTCCCAGGCTCGGTCGCTAATTCGCAGGCGCTGGTCGCCAGCGGCGCGGCGGACCTGGCGGTGGGCGTCTATCCCCGCTGGAACGCTGAGGACGAGTTCGGCTACTCGCTGCCGTACCTGATGCACGCCGACCGGCTGTTGGTTCCGGCCAACGAGCAGATCGCAGGCTTCCGCGACATGCTGGGCACGAACTGGATTATCGGCTACTTCGCCGACGACCCCGACGGTGAGGCGCAGATTAAGAAGTACGCCGAGCATTTTAACGTCGGCCAGAACATCCGCACTTTCCAGTTGACGCGCGAGTCCGACGCGATCTACACCATGACCGTTGACGACAACATCTCGGCTAT
>JADLHR010000468.1 GCA_020848665.1 Anaerolineae bacterium | reverse complement strand
ATGTTGACGATTACGCCGCCGCCCGCGTCGCGCAAGATCGGCCCGGCGGCCTTGCAGGTGTAGAACGCGGCGCTGAGGTTAATCGCCAGCGTCTCCTGCCATTCTTCAACCGGCGTAGCGAGGATCGGCGTCTTGTACTCAATCCCGGCGTTGTTGACCAGGATGTTGAGCTTGCCCCTCTCGCGGACGACCGCCGCGATCATCTGCTCGACCGCCGCCGGATCGCTCACATCGGCGGGGTAGGCGCACGCCGCGCCGCCAAGCTCCTGTGCGGTCCGCTGCGCGCTGGCCGCGTCGCGGTCGTTAACCGCGACCGCCGCTCCCGATGCCGCTAGCCGCGCCGCGATCGCCTTGCCGATGCCGCGTCCCGCGCCGGTCACCAGCGCGACCTGCCCGGAGAGATCGACCGAGAAAGCGTTCATAGGAGAGTGGCTCCTTTCACAAATGCGCACCTTATGGGGGACATGCTCGCACCGTGCGCTGAGAACTTAGGAGTCCGGCAGCGAGAAGCTGCACTCACCAGCGGCAATGGCGCACGTCGCCAGCGTGACCTCACCCAGCCGGACGGTGAAGCTCGCGTCCGGCTCGTCCGAGCGCCAGAAGTAACGTTCCTCGACTGTCGAGCGGTAATACCCGGCCAGGCGCGGGCAGGTCTCGTCGTCGGGCGCAGGGCGCGGCGCGTCGGCGGTGATCAGTTGCAGGCAGCTTTCCGCTTCCAGGTAGGCTGACGACCCGCTGATGTAGCGGTCCCATTCCGCCGCCTCGAAATGGCGCGTGACGCCATCGGCGCGGGACTGCTCGAAGACGAGATCGCTCACGTCGAGCGGCTTGCCCGCGACGTTGAGCAGCACGAACACGTCCGGTCCGTAGATCAGCCGGAGATCGGGCGCGCTGGCGGTCGGCGCGGCGGTCGCGGTGAGTGTCCGCACCGATCGCGGCGTAGCTGTTCGGGAAGGCGTGGCCGTTTCCCTGGTCGCGGCGGCTGCATGCCCGGCCAGAGGGGTTGCCTGGGCACTCGTCGCAGCAACAGTCGCGGCACCGGTCGTGGCGCCGTTCGCCTCGATCAGCGCCGAGTCCGCGCCCGGCTCATCGGATGGACTCTCGGCGCCGTTCTGTAACAGATTCGTCCAGATCAGCGCCCCGGCGACGACCGACAGCACGAGGATCGCAGCGATCAGCACGCCGCGCAGGCGGCGCGATCCGCGCCCGATCCCGGCGCTGCCGCCGCCAGGATCACGGTGCGCGGGCCGGAGACCGGGCGCGTCCGGCCCAACCAGCCCGATGTCACGCGGGTCAGCGTAGCCGCTGAGGATCGAGTCGAGCGTGCGCTCGTCAATTTGCAGCTCGTCCCCGGCAGCGGCCAGCGCGGCGACATGCTCCTCTTTGGCGGCCTTGCGGCGCGCGAAGCGGCTGGCGAGATCGTGCGTGCCGGGGTCGGAGGGCGGCTCCGCTGCGATCAGACCGGGCGTCGCGTCGCCGGGCGGGCGGACAGCGGGCGCGTGGCGCGGCGCTTCGATCAGCGCCAGCAGGTCGGCGGACGGTCCAGCTGCCGGAGCGACTGGCTGTGGCGCGCTGGCGCAGGCAGCGGTCAGCGCGGCGACCAGCGCCTTGCCGGAGGGATAACGCCGCTGCGGGTCTTTGTCGAGCGTCTGCAGGACGACATCCTCGACCGCCTGCGGGATGTTCGGGTTATAGACGCTGGGCGGCGGCGGCGCGACGTTGAGATGCTTAAGCGCGACGCTCATCGCCGATGGGTCGTCGAATGGGACCTGCCCGGCGAGAATCTCGTAGATCACGATGCCGAGCGAGTACAGGTCGCTTTGGGGTACGGCCTGGGCGGACGACAGCGCCTGCTCCGGCGCGATGTAGTGGGCGCTGCCAAACGTCTCGCCGGTCGTGCCTTCCTGCACGCTGAGCGCCAGCCCGAAATCCATCAGGATCGCGCGGCCCGTGTGGCGCTCCAGCATGATATTCGAGGGCTTTATGTCGCGGTGGATCACGCCCTGGGCGTGCGCGTAATCGAGCGCCGCCGCGATATCGCCCACAATCCGCAGCATCTCGCCGCTGGGCATACGCTCGCCGCGCTCAGCGTAGCCTTTAAGCACCACGCGCAGGTCCTTGCCTTCGAGGAAGACCTGCGCCATGTAGTAGATGCCCTCGGAGCGGCCAAACTGGTAGATGCCGACGATGTTCGGGTGGCGCAGGTGAGCGATCGCGCGGGCTTCGCTCTGGAAACGGCGGGTGTATTCTTCCTCGGAGGTGGTGGCGAAGTCGCTGCTGATAACCTTGACAGCGGCGTAGCGTTGCAGATTCTCGTCGTAGCCCCGGTATACGCGCGACATCCCGCCCCGGCCCAGCAGGCCCACGATTGTATAATCGCCGAGCTGTTTTCCGATCAGCGGATCAAGAGCCATCGCGCGCTCTCTGCTACGGGCAGGGCTGGAACCCCCGTCTGCCTGCGCCCTGGGGTAGATTCGTCAACTGTACCTCAATTCAAACGCAGAGGGAAATATCTTTGTGGCAAGCAGGACCAACGTACAGGGGCGCGTGGTGCGGACCGCAACCCATCGCCCTCGATCCCTGTTGCCCGTGCGCAAAATCGAGGCGGGCCGGGGTGGAGTTTTTCACGCTTCGATGACGCCGATAGGCGCGCTACAGCGTTTCGAGAAACGCGCGCAGGGCGTTGGTCGTGGCGTCCGGCTGCTCGACCATCGGCATATGCCCCGCGCCCGGAATGATGACATAGTGTGCGCCGGGGATCAGCTCCGCCAGCTCGCCGGTCAACTCCGCGCCGACCATTTCATCGTCCTCTCCGGCGATCACCAGCGTCGGGATCGACAGCTCGGCCAGCATCGGGCGCGAATCGGGCCGGGCGGCCATCCCGCGCAGCGACCCAGCGACCGCTTGCGGCGTGGCTCCGACCATAATCTCGTAGATGCTCTGCGCCATAGCGCCCTGCCGGTCCACCTCAGATGCGAAGATCGTGCCCATCATGCTGAAAGCCATGTCGCCGACGCCGTTCAGCATGGCGCTGTCGGCGCTGATCTCGCGCTGAAGCTTTTTCTCCGGGGTGTCAGGGTGGGCGTGGGTCGCTACAAAGGCAGCAGCGCGTACGCGCGACGGCCAGCGTCGCAGCGCCGCCAGCGTGATATAACCGCCCATGCTGTGCCCGACCCACACCGCCCGGTCGATCCCCAGGCGGACGAGCAGCGCGACGATGTCCCCCGCGAAGTCGTCCATGCCGTAACCTTCTTCAGGCGCGGCGCTTTCGCCAAACCCGCGCAGATCGGGCGCGATGACGTGATAATTCCGCCCCAGCGCCATCATCTGCGCGTCCCAGATGCGGTGACTGAAGGGGAATCCGTGCACCAGCACGACAGCCGGGCCGCGCCCGGCTTCGGCGTAATGCAGGTTGATCGCTCGCGGCTGTTCGGACATAACCCGTCTCTCCGTCGTGTTGGCCTATCTATAGGGTAAAATAGCAGAGCGCCAGGCGCACAGCCAACCGATGGATGTCAGGCAGCGCCTGTGCAGATGAACAGGAACCCTATGGCAACGGATACGCTCAGCGGCTCGGTCGAGCGCGTGACGTACTACAACGACGAAACGAATTACTGCGTGCTGCGCCTGCGGCCCGCGCAGCTTCGGCTGGGTAGCGAGGAGCTGGTGACGGTCGTCGGCACGATGCCCGAAGCCCAGCCGGGTGAGAGCCTGCGCCTGGAAGGTGAATGGACCGCGCACCCGCGCTTCGGGCGGCAGTTCAAGGCGGAGATTGTGACGCAGGTCCGTCCGACGACGGTCGAGGCCATCCGCCGCTATCTGGGCAGCGGGCTGGTCAAGGGGATCGGGCCAGTCACGGCGCGGCGGATCGTCGATCATTTCGGACTGGATACGCTCGACGTGCTGGATCGCACGCCGGGCCGTCTGCTGGATGTGCCGGGCGTCGGCAAGCACCGCTCCGGGCTGATCGCCGAGGCGTGGGTCGAGCAGCGGCAGATCAAGGAAGTGATGCTGTTTT
>JADLHR010000467.1 GCA_020848665.1 Anaerolineae bacterium | reverse complement strand
TGGGGCGCATACGCCGGGGTGCTGGCGACGGCGCTCGGCCTGTCCAGCCCGCAGATCGCGCTGGTCAAGCCGCTGCTGCACGCCGACCTCGGCGCGCTGTGGGCGGGCGCGGCGTTCCTGATCAGCCTGTGGGCGCTGGACCGGCTGCGCGCGTCTGGGCGTGGGACAGACCTGCTGCTCGCGTCGGGCGCGTGCGCGGCGCTCTGGCTGGCGCACCAGCCGCTGAACCTGATCTTCGGTGCGCTGATCCTGGCGTGGCTGCTGGCCCCGCCAGCCGTACCTGGCGCCACCCGGGCGCATCAGCGACTCACGCTGTCGGCGTACGCGCTGGGATTCCTGGCGAGCGCGTTCTACTGGCTCCCGGCCTGGGTCGAACGCGACGCAGTGCACTGGCAACCGGCAGTGAACGCGGCGCTTCCGGTTTCTGCGCGCCTGTCTCTGGCGGATGTTTTCGGCCGGATCGCGCCGCTGGATCGCGCTGCGATTGCCTCCGCACCAACCGCTGCGCTGGGCGTGGCGCTGTGGGGCGCGGCGGCGCTCGCGCTGGTGCTGACGATCACACCGCGACTGTTCCGAGGCGCGTACGGAGCAGGGCGATCCGATCCGGTCGCGCGTGAAACGATGCTGTTCGCGCTAGCCGGGGCGCTGCTGCTGATCGCGGCGCTGTCGCCACTAAGCGACCGCTGGCACGTAGAATGGCCGCCCTTTCACCCTTCGGACCTGATCTTCCCGGCAGCGTTGTGCGGCGCGCTGGCGGGCGCGTCGCTCGGCTACCGGCTGGAACATCACCGCTCGGCGCGCATTCGCCGTGCGGGCCTGCTCGTCCTGACCGCTGTGATCGCGGGAGCCGGGCTGTCGATGCTGGCGATCCCGGATTGGTCCGGGGCTGGGCCGCCGCTGATGCCCGCCGGACTGGTACAGAGCGAGGCGGCGGGCGTGCCGCTTGTAGCGCGCGATCCGGGGTGGCTGCTGCCGCGCACCGCGCCGGGGTTACCCGCTGTTGAGCCATCGCTGCTCGCGTCTTACCAGTCGGGCACAGTAGACAAGATCGTGCGCGACCGTCTACCGGCAACGGCGCTGGTTGACGTGGTCAAGCGCACGCCACAAGCGGCGCGGATTCTCGTCCGGTCGGCAGGCGCGGCAGAGATCACGCTGCGCACGTTCATGGCCGAGGGCTGGCGGGCGCGCCTCGACGGGCGCCGCCTGACGCTCCGCCCGTCGAGGCCGGAAGGGCTGATCACGCTGTCCGTGCCCGAAGGTCGTCACGAGCTGCAATTGAGCTATGGCGTGACCGGCGCGCGCTGGGCCGGATGGGGATTATCCACCGCCGCATGTGCGCTGGCGGTGGGGCTGGCCGTACGCCGCGAGCGAGTCAGAGCGCAGCGCACCGGCAAACAGCCCAGTGTTATCTTGCCATCTGCCTTGCCTAAGCTATAATGCGTGAGTGCAGTTTCATAGGGTCCAGCGTGCGGACCGGATGCCTGACAGCGGAGAAGACGATGACCGAGAAAAATCTTGACGCCCGGATTGGCGCAGCGTGGGGTACCCATTACAAAGGGCAGGACGACGCCGCGGTCCAGCAGTTCACCGACATTCTACAAGACAACCCGGCCAGCATCGACGCCAACTGGGGCCTGGGGCTGGCCTATCGCAGCCTGAATCAGAACGATCAGGCGCGCGCAGTTTTCCTCAAGGCGAAACAGCTTATTGAAGATGAGCAAGCGAACGAGGACGCTGCCACGCCGGGGCGCTACTTCATGTTGAACCGGATGGTGGATCAACAGCTCACCTATCTTGAGCAGTTCATCACCTGATTTCTTTCTGCGACACGCAATCGTCAGGAGTAGTTATGACGCTGACCAAACGCGAGCGGCTGGAAAAGACGATCGCCGGCCAGGAGACCGATCGCGTGCCGGTCGCCCTCTGGCGGCATTGGCCGGGCGATGACCAGCGCGCCGCCGACCTGGCCGAGGCGACTGTCGCCTTTCAGCGGCGGTGGGATTTCGACTTCGTCAAGGTGTCGCCCGCCAGCAGCTTCTGTGTCACCGATTACGGCGTTCAGGATCGTTGGGAAGGCGAGTTGGAGGGCACACGCAGGTATATCAAGCGCGCCGTTCATCGCTCGCTCGACTGGACTGAGCTGCGCGTGCTGGACCCGACTAAAGGCGCGCTTGGCCGCCAGCTTGAGACGCTGCGGCTGCTCAAGGATGCCTTTGGCGAGGAGATTCCCTACATCCAGACCGTCTTCAGCCCGCTGTCTCAGGCCAAGAACGTCGCGGGCACCGACCGCCTGGTCGAGCACATGCGCACCGCTCCTGACCGGCTGAAGACTGGCCTCAGCACGCTGACAGAGAGCACACTGCGCTTCATCGACGCCATGCGCCGCAGCGGTGTCGCAGGCATCTTCTATGCCATCCAGCATGCTTCGTATGCCGTGATGAGCGAAAGCGAGTACCTGGAATTCGGGCGGCCGTATGACTTACGTGTTCTTGAGGCGCTTCCGCCCGAATGGTGGTTCAACATGGGGCATCTGCATGGTCGCGCGCCTATGATCAATGCGGTCAAGGATTACCCGCTCCAGGCGCTGAACTGGCACGACCGCGATAGCGACCCGGATCTCGCCAATGGCAAGGTGCTGTTTCCGGGCGCAGTCAGCGGCGGGATCGGGCGTCTGGAGCCGATGCACACCGGTACGCCGGTCGAGGTCCGCGCCCAGGCGCGCGATGCCATCGAGCAGACCAATGCGCGCCGCTTTATTCTCTCCACTGGCTGTGTGATCATGACCACGACGCCGCAGTCGAACATCCGAGCCGCCCGCGAAGTCGTCGAGACGGGGAGCTGAGAGGCGCCGCGTGCCTATCCGTGTGATCGGGGGAACGGCCAAAGGCCGGCGGCTCAAGCTCGTACCGGGCGATACAACCCGTCCGGTGATGGATCGCGTCAAGGAAGCCCTGTTCAATATCCTCGGCACCGGGCTGCGCGACGCTTCGTTCCTCGACCTGTTCGCGGGGACCGGCAGCGTCGGGATCGAAGCCCTTAGCCGGGGCGCGGCGTCCGCGCTGTTCATCGATAGCGACCGGATGGCGATCCGCACTATTCACGAGAACCTTGCGCTCACCGGTTTGGCGGATCGCGCCACAGTGCTGCGCATCAGCGCATTTGATTACCTGCGGCGCCGCCAGCCACGCGCCTTCGATTACGTCTACATTGCCCCGCCACAGTACAAAACTCTGTGGAAAGACGCGCTGCTGCTGCTGGACGAGCAGCCGCACCACCTCAACCCGGACGGTGTAGTGATCGTGCAGATCGACCCGTCCGAGCAGCAGCCGGTCGCGCTCAATTCGCTGCAAGCGTACGACGAGCGGCGCTATGGCAAGACGCTGTTGTGGTTCTTCGAGCGGATTGACCCAGGCGACGCAGCGGGGTAGGGCGCTTCAGTTCTGCGCGGCGCGATCCAGAAAGTGGCGCACCCAGTCCAAAGCCTGTTCCGGAGTCGAGACTTCGCCAGCGGCCTGCGCCTCGCGCAGCCCTTCAAGGATCGCGCCGATCTCCGGCCCCGGCGCCAGTCCGAACTCGCGCATCAGGCTGCGCCCGGTCAGCAGCGGCGCGGGCGCAACAGCGGTGTCGTAAGCGAGAAAATAGCGATTCAGAAGCTGCTGCTGCGTCTCAACATAGAACAACCACGCATCGTGATCGAGCGCCGGTCCGACCGTCGCCAGGTAGTCCGCCATCCCCAGCAGACAGATGTCAACCCCTGCCGCACCGGTGTCGCGCCAAAAGCGATAGGCGGCGCGCGCTGACAACGGCGGACAGTCCGCGAGCCAATGCGGGCGCATGTGGTGGCCGACGATGGTCGCCAGTCGCGCGATCTCGTCGCGGCTCAGGCGCAGCCGCTCGCCGATAGAAACAGCCATCGAGCGGCTGATCTTCTCATGGTCGTGGAAATGCACTCGCCCATCATCGCTGACCGTGCGGGTCTGCGCTTTTCCGGTGTCATGCAGCAATGCGGCCAGCAGCAGCAG
>JADLHR010000466.1 GCA_020848665.1 Anaerolineae bacterium | reverse complement strand
TGGGGCGCGATCCCCGGCGCGCTCAAAGCCTTCGCCGACGCGCACGAAGTGATCACGACCATCATGCTGAACTACATTGCGATGCAGTTCGCCGGCTGGCTGATCTCGACTGGCAGCGCTGACGGCACGATCAAGCCCGGCCCGCTCTCGAACCCGAACTCGATGGACGCCATCCCGCGCACGCCGGAGATTCTGTCCAGCGCGGAGCTGCCGGTGATCTACACCGTCCCGCCGAGCTTTGAGCTACATATCGGGATTTTCATCGCCATCATCGCTACTGTCGCAATCTGGTTCCTGCTGTACAAAACAACGTTCGGCTTCCAACTGCGGATGGTCGGCCTGAGCGCCACCGCCGCGCAGTACGCGGGGGTCAACGTCAAGCGCAACATGATCCTGACGATGGCGATCGCCGGGATGCTGGCCGGGCTGGCGGGCGGCATCCAGACCCTCGGCGTGAATCACGGTTACGAGGGCAACCAGAGCCTGGCGCTCGGCTTCGACGGGATCACAGTCGCCTTTCTGGCGGGCAATAACCCGATTGGCATCAATTTCTCCGCCTTCCTGTTCGGCGCGATGGACGCCGGGACGACGCGCATGTCGCGCACGGCGGATGTCGCCAAAGAGCTGATCCAGGTGATCCAGGCGCTGATCCTGATGTTTGTCGCCGCCGATCAGATCATCCGCCGGTTGTACCGGCTGCGCGGCGCCGGTGGACGGCCGATTATCCGGCGCGACACGCAGTAACGGAGCGGAGAGCGAGCTATGAGCGAAGTCCAGTTCGGCCTGGCGATTATCGCCACCATCAACGCCGCGATCCGCTTCTCGGTGCCCATCACGCTCGGCGCCCTGTGCGGCCTGCTCAACGAGCGGTCAGGGATCGTCAATATCGGCATCGAGGGCATGATGCTGATGTCGGCCTTCACCGGGTTCATGACCAACGTCTTCCTGAGCCGTCCAGAGGTCAGCGCCACGCTGCAAGACGCGCCTGTCCGCCTGACAATCGCGCTCACCGTCGCGCTGCTGACCGGCGCAGTCCTGGGTCTGCTGCACGGTGTGCTGTCGATTCAGTACAAGATCAACCAGATCATCAGCGGCACGGTGCTCAACATCCTGGCGCTGGGCCTGACCGGGTACTTCTACCAGCGCGAGGCGCCGACGCTTGGCAAGCTGCCCGATCTGGTCCGCAACCCCTGGTCCAAATCCGGCTCGATTGAGTTGAGCCTGGCGGACAATTTTACCTTCTACCTGCCGTACGATATTGGGCGCATCCTGTTCGACAAGGACCTGATTACGTATCTGTCGATCGGGTTGGTCTTTGTAATCGGCTGGGCGCTGTTCCACACGACCTGGGGCCTGCGCACACGCGCGATTGGCGAGAATCCGCGCGCCGCCGACACGCTCGGCATCGACGTGTACCGCTTGCAATATACCAACCTGGCGCTCGGTGGGCTGCTGGCCGGGCTGGCGGGCGCCTTTCTGACGCTGGCAGCGGTCGGCCTGTTCGAGCAAGGGATGACCGCCGGGCGCGGGTTCATCGCGCTGGCGGTGATGATCTTCGGCAACTGGCGGCCGTCCGGTGCGCTGAAAGGCTCGCTGCTGTTCGGCTTCGCCATGGCGCTGCAAAACCAGCTTCAGCTATTTGGGATCAACTTCCCGCACCAGCTTGTCGGGATGCTGCCGTACATCCTGACGATCGTGGTTCTGGCGGGGTTTGTCGGACGCGCGCATCCACCCGCGTTTGCCGGCAAGGCATACGAGCAGGAGTAAGGGCGCATGTCCGACCGGGCCAACTCGCAAGTCATCCTCGAAGTTGACGATGTCTCCAAACACTTTCCCGGCGTGCTGGCGAATGACCACGTCAGCCTGTCCTTGCAGCGCGGCGAGATTCTGGCGCTGCTCGGCGAAAACGGCGCGGGCAAGAGCACGCTGATGAACATCGTCTACGGGCTGTACCGCCCGGACTCCGGCACGCTGCGCGTGCGGGGGCGCGAGGTGCGCTTCGCCAGCGCGCGCGAGGCGATCCAGAACGGCATCGGCATGGTGCACCAGCATTTTCAGTTGGTGGACGTGATGACGGTGGCCGAGAACGTGGTGCTGGGCGAGGAGCGGACAGTTGCCGTCCAGGGGCGCGGCATCCCGCTGCTGGAAACGGTGCTGCGCTGGCTGCCGAGCCTCACGGTTTTCGTCTTCAGCCTGATCATCGGGTTCGCGCTGGGCGAGGCGCGCTACCTGCTCGGCAGCGCGGTGGTCGGCTTCGGCCTGGGGCTGGGCGTTGCCTTCCCGGCGGCCGCGCGGCCTGTGTGGGGTGCGGCCTGGAGCGTCGGGCTGGCGCTGCTGGCCGTCTGGATCGCGGCGCGTGTGGAGCTGATCACGCAGGTCGCGCTGACCGATGTCGCCCTGCGCCAGACTATCGAGACAGTGAGCGAGCAGACCGCCGAGGACGGAACTAAGGCTACTGTCGTCCAGCGCGAGCGCATCCGCTTCGACTGGCGGCGCGAAGCCCGCGACGCCGGCAGCGCCGAGAACCTGATGGCGGTCGCCAAGGCGCGCGTCGAGGAATACCGGGGTCGGGGTGTACCGGGCTGGCTGATCGACGCCATCGACGCCTGGCCGCCGCGCACGCGGGCGCTGAGCGCCGCGCTGTTCCTGCTGGTCTTCGGCTGGCACAGCCTGAAATCGTGGCGCGGGATGTCCATCCGTCCGGCGCCGCTGCGCCCGCCGGATCAGGCTGTGCTCGGCGCGCTGGCGCTGTTCTATGGGTTCACCGCCTGGACTAACCTCGATCATGTGACGGACGCGCTGCGTGTGATCCTGACCGCGCTGGTCATCGCCGGGCTGGGATGGGCGCTGGTTCGCACTATGCAGCGCCGCCGGGCGCGCGGCGCGGGCGAAGTTGCCCCGATCTCGCCGCTGGACAGCGCGCTGGATGCCGTCGATAACCTGCTGCACACTGTCACGCAGATTCGCAACGAGCGCCTGGCCGCTGAGCGTGTGCGCGAACTGTCGCAGCGGTACGGGCTGGAAGTGGATCCCGACGCCGTGATCGAGCGGCTGCCGGTCGGCGTGCAGCAGCGCGTCGAGATCGTCAAGGCGCTCTATCGTGACGCCGACATTCTGATTCTCGACGAGCCGACCGCCGTGCTGACGCCGCAGGAAAGCCGCGAGCTGTTCAAGATCATGCGTGAGCTGGCGGCGCAGGGCGTGTCGATCATTTTCATTACGCACAAGCTGAAAGAAGTCTTCGAGGTTGCCACGCAAATCGTCGTCATGCGCGACGGGCGCGTGGTTGGCACGACCACTCCGGTGGAAGCAACCGAGGCGTCGCTGGCGGCGATGATGGTGGGGCGCGAGGTCATTCTGGAGATCGACAAGGGCGAGGCACAGCCGGACGGGCAGGTGCTCGAAGTTTCCGGCCTGAACGCGCTCAACGACCGGGGCGCACAGGCGCTGAATGATGTCAGCTTCGCGGTGCGCGCGGGCGAGGTGCTGGGTGTTGCAGGCGTCCAGGGCAACGGGCAAACCGAGCTGGTCGAGGTTCTGACCGGGCTGCGCGCCGTGACAAGCGGCTCTGTCCGGCTGCTCGGCGTCGAGCTTCAGCCGGACGTGCAACCGGTTGGCGGGCTGGGGGAGCGCATCGCCGCATTCGTGCTGGATATGGTCTTCGTCGGGCTGATCGCCTATCTGCTCGGTTACTTCGTCGCCTACTTCGGCGAAAGCACCTTCCGCAACGCCTCGACTGCGACCCGCGTCGCCGGGGCGCTGATCGTCTTCGTGGTGGTGGATGTGCTGTATTTCCTCGGCAGTTGGAAGGTGGCCGCCCGCACGCTCGGCATGTCGTTCTTCTCGCTGGAGATCGCCGACGAGCAGGATCATCACCCGGCGACGCTGCGGCTGGCGCTGCGCTATCTGGTCTGGCTGGCGCTGCGGCTTCCGGCGGGTATCCCCGCGCTGGCGTCGTTCGCGTTGACAGCGCGGGACCCGAAGCAGCGTAACTGGTTCGACCGCTGGCTCGGCCTGCGCGTCATCCATCGCGCCCGGATCACCGCGCGCCATATCAAGGACGCTGGCTCCAGCCACGTGCCCGAAAACCGCCAGCGTCACGGGATGGTGTCGCTCTACTCGGTGGCAGACAACCTGATCCTCAACGACTATTACACCAGGCCCTTCGCGCAGGAGCCGACGCTGGTCACGGCGCCGCTGGCGTTGGGCTGGTACGCGCTGGTGTTCGGAGCCGTCTTTGCCGGGCTGATGGCGCTCGCGCTATGGGCCTGGGACGGATGGCTGTGGCGCGCGCTGCTCGACCTGTATGCGGTTCCGCCGGAAATGCGCGACTTCCCCCGGAATGTCGCCCTGGGCAGCGAGCGTGCGGCGGCGCTTCAGTGGCCGCTGATCATCAGCATCCTGGCGCTGCTTGGCGCGGGGATTGCGTTCGGCCTTGTCGCACACATGGTGACAATGCTGATCTTTGGGACCGCACCGGTCCGCGCCCTGCGCGCACGCGTGCACGGTATGCTGCGCGGCGTAGCTGGTCACCAGGCTGGTGCGTCGCAGGACGGCGGCCTGCTGCGCGACGAGGATGCCATCCTGAGCAACGCGAATCGGTTGATCGAGGAATATGACATCCGCACACCCTCGCCGGAGACGGCAGGCGGCAGCCTGTCCGGTGGCAACCAGCAGAAGCTGATCGTTGCGCGTGAGTTCAGCCGCCAGCCGCGCCTGCTGATCGCCGC